>JAIRYS010000027.1 GCA_031267535.1 Holosporales bacterium
CGATCCGTCTCAATTGCGAGCCAGACGCAAAAGTTACGACGCTCAGCGCTCCACGTCCACTAAAACACCTTTCTCCGAGAATCTCTACACTGGGCGGAATGCATATAGCTTCCAGTGAACAGCCCCAAAAGGCACGAGGTCCGATCGCTCTCAAGCGCGATTCGGACTCAAAGGCTACGACACTCAGCGATTTACAACTAGAAAAACACCTTTCTCCGATCTCCTCTACACTGGACGGAATATATATAGCTTCCAGTGAAGAGTAGCCAAAGGTACAAGATCCGATCGTTCTCAATTGCGAGCCGGGCGCAAACGTTACACTGACCAGAGATCCACAATCAGAAAAACACCGGTCTCCGAGAATCTCTACACTGCGCGGAAGGTATATAGATGCCAGTGAAGATCGGCCAAAGGCATAACTTCCGATCGTTCTCAATTGCGAGCCGGGCCCAAAGACTACGACTGGCAAGCAAAAACAATCTTCGAAACACCGCTCGCGGATAATCTCTATGCTATCCGGAATCGATATCGATGGACGACAATCATCGCTGCCACCAAATCGTTCCGCTGATGAGACTACATAAGCCTTCCCGTCTATACAAATTATACTTCTTATTATACTTCTAGGAGATCCGCCTCCGCTACCAACGAGACTAGCGAATCCTTCTCCGTCTTCTCGGTAACAATCTCTGACAAGACTTCCAGAAGCACGACTGCAATCTGCGGTTTTATCTCCGTCTCCTCGGTAAGCATCTCCCCCTGTTCTACGACTGCAATCTGCGATTTCAGTGGTAAGCAACGCAGTTACCGCCGTTGCCATCATCATAACGCTTTTCATATCTATCATTTTAACCATGAGCAATATTAATGACGTAACAGTATCACACTAATGTCATTTAAGCAATACTATTTTTGGAATATATTGAATATTTTTTACTAATTAGTCAGTTGACGGGCAGGTATAGCATTTTTAGATAGAGTTTGGCAGAATTAACGAGCAAATCTGCTTTCCTCGGTTCAGAAAAAGTAATTAGTTAGCCCGAAATAATCGCACGATCTTTACTCGATTCGACCCGAAATGACCCCCTCCCCACCTACCGCTCTGCAGAGTGGAGCGGAGGATCTTGTGCGGTTTCGATCGCTCTCACTTGCGAGTTGGACGCAAAGGCGACAGCAGCCAGATTGCCGCATCCACGGAAACAGTCATGGCCAAATTGTATTTTGACCGGATAAGGATAGGAGTAATCTTGGGATTCTACAGGCGTGCGACTAGAAGCGCAAGCCTCTCCCTGTGCAAAGCGAGGGAGAGACATGACTGGTTTTTCTATATCCTAGGCAACACAACGAATCCGCCTCTAGTAAATCTATCTAGCTGTGTTGTCAGCTTATCAGATACGGCTTGTCTTAGACCTCTCACTTCTGCTAGGAATTCAGCCAAAGCCGTCGGTTGCCGAAACTGCTCTATCGAGGTGGGTCTATCTGCCCAACTCATAACCATTCCGAAAATTTGAGGAGTCAAGCCAAATTCCGTAGCTGCTTTGAGACATCCATCATGCAAACGCCGTCCCAAATCATCTCCAGGATTTCTCGCCACGATCAAGCTCAACGCATTCAGGCCGTTTTGTGGCGTGTAGGTCAGTCTATGCCGGCCTTCTTCCGCGATTAGGCTAAGCATAATATCTGCCGGAGCTATATTCTGCAAAGCATAGTTACGCTCCAGATTTCTTAACATAAAGAAACGACGCACAAAGCAAACAGAACAGTGATCTCCGGCGACGCCGGTGAAATCTTGGTCAGTCATATTGTCAGATTCCGGACAGTTCGGTCTGTCTAAATCATTCTCTTGAAATATTGGCCGCACGGCAAAATCTAAGAACGCATCAACTATGCGCATATGACTAACAAATCTTTCCTCAGCGCGCGGAAGCTGAACCCGCAGCGGCTGAGGTGGCATTCTCCCCACAACAACAAGATCCTTGTCTTGAATTACATCGTCATTTACAGACAAAAACAGACACCGGTCAGCTTTTTTGATCAGTCCCATGGTTGTGTGGCAACTCGCAAAGCCTCGCTGTTAGAGGTTGACGTCCGTATCACAAGATGCACGACAGAGGCATTTTCAAAGATCGGGGCGACCTCAAGATAAAAATCCTGTGGTGCCTCTAAATTCTCCCTGAAAGTTACTACCGAACCTCTTTTTTTACCTCCAATCATCCGCGATTTCTTTACAACCAAAGAAGCCAAATAACTTTCGTTAGGTCGACGTACTAGCCTTAATATACTATTATCGACCTCCATAGGAATTCCTTGCCAAATACAATCAAAAGGTTGTGCTTGAGGTCTATTACAAGAAGCTATTGCAATTAATGGAATTCTACCTGTAACAAGAATGCCAAGCAAAGCGTCAGTGTCGTAGCAATTTTCTTGCGGCATGCCCAAATGTAATTGTTGAGCATGATGAAACAGATGAGAATATGTTTCATAAACGGCAGGCTGACCAAGGCTGCGCCTACCCACATCCGTCACCTCGTATACGGAGGAATCTGCGCCAGAATCTGCGCCAAATCTTGCCCCTGAAACAACGCCCATTGTTGCAAAACTGGCTAATAAGCAGCTAAATTTTTTAAAATCAAACATCTTTTTTCTCCTAAATTAAAATACAGGGAGGGCAAAATTTACTTGCCCTCATCCAAAAACGATTAATAATCAACTTATCTTATAAGAAGCGTAAGTCGCAGCTCTTTCGCCAAGTTCGGTTACAATTCTGCAAATATCATTCCACAAACCTTCTGTCTCAAGCGCCGGTTTTCCTCGATCCGCCGAAACCAAAACTTTAAATGTATCTGGCGTTAGCCCATATCCTGTTATAAACGCAGTTATGTCCCGCGACAAAAATGCGAACATTATATGACCGGTCGGCACAAGCGAGAGCAATCTGTTCATAGATAAAGACGGCGAGTATTCAATTCCGCCAATATCCAACAAATTCGGCCCAGGTACACGCTTTAATACAGGAAAAGTAAATAAAAAATCAGTTGCCTTAACGTCTTCACGTCCTCCTGACTTTAGGGCAACCAGCTGACACTCAGCGCACCCGGGACACCATCCCTGTGCGCACCTGACAGCCGTCAGGCAAACGATGAGGTTGAGCACCCTGACACGCATCAATGAACGACCTCGCAACACATACAATATCATCATCAAGTAGATCTCGAGCTTGTTCAAATGCACGACCTTTTTTCAAGTGATCAGGGACAAAAATAGCCCCTTCGCCATAACCGCCAGACAACATTATTGCCCCTGTCACCAGACTAAGAGCTGTTTTAGTTAATTTGCTCATATTTTTTCTCCTTTAACGATTGATTAACTGATTACATGTATAGTGCAAAATTATACTTTTGCTTATCTTGAAATTATTGCCAAAACCTGCCTGAAGGCCAGTTTGGCTAAAGTGATTTGGCAAGATTAATGTAGCGGTTAGATAGACGAGATTGCAATATGTAAATAGTAGCATATATTTATTAAACAGCATAATTATTGATGATCTAAGCGTTTCCTCTGATTTTGAGCAACATTTAGTTTTTCGATGCAGTCTTGCAAGGTAATAACGAAGCGCAGAATTATACGATCCACTAGGTAAGTTTCTGATTTAGTCACTGTGTATCGCAGATTGGCTTCCTTCTCAAAAAACCTCGGTGCACGAAGGATTTTCGTCGGCGCAAACCAATTCTACGTCATTTGCTTTTGTTATTTTATTATAAAGTTTCCTCAAGGTTGCAGAACTCCAGTCGCCGACTTCAAATCCAGCAAAACGCAACCGATTTCTATCAACAGCAGTCCATACACTGATTTGATCCGTCTTTTCTGAATATAGGTATAAAGTTCGTTCATTTCTAGCAGAGGAATCTTTTCGCCCTTTTGCCATGTTGCCGCTGGCATTTTCAACAATTACCCCTAATTTCTTAATCCAATGAATTATCAAGGGATCATGTATCTTTATTCCTAATATTTGCGTAAAATCTTTGCAATACGGCGAAATACGCAACCTTCTATACAATATCGTTGCCATATGTCTTGCAATCCTAGGATTGTTTTTCTCTGGCGTCCCCTTCCACCTGATTCTTTCCGCAACTTTTGCAAAAATATCTCTGCTTCCCTCTAGTAAAACCATTCTTCCTCAGCGCATCCACTGCCGCAAAATTTACATGACATTTCAAAATTCTCTGGCATATCCATGCTATTTTCGTGGCGCGATCCCAGATAAACTGCATCGTTTAACTCTATCTACAGCGCAGTAAGATATTGTCGTTTTTTTATAAAAGTCCTAATTCTGTGAACTGGCGAATTGAAGTTTTAGCATCCAAGGAATAGGCGGACCGCAACTGCAAATCAAGTTTTTATCCTGATGAAACTTATAGCTTTAACCTCAATGATAAGCTTTGGCTTAAACAGACTCAATTCTGTGAGGCGGAACTTTTTCCTTCCTCGGGCAACTAACTTTCCTCTCTTTCTACAGCCTAGAAGGTGGGGGACAACAGAATAACAAAAACGCACTTAAATCATAACGTCAATGTTCTTGCGGGATCTACGTCATCAAGAATTCTGCTGTTTTTTTTACAAAAAGCTGAGCACAATCACATCTCGATATAACGACAGATTGTATTAAAAGTCTAACATTGAAGTAAAAGATTCGGGACCGTGACCTATATACACAAAGAAAAAAAATGTCCATAAAGGCTCAAATGAAATTCGTACTACCAACAAACAACAAAAAGATTTATGCCTCAGGGACGGTATTACCGCTTATGTTAAAGAGCAGTCTATGTTAAATAATTACAAATAAAAACCGGCCACGGGGGCCGGTTAACAAATCAAAAAAACAGCTAATTCAGAGTTTTGTTATTACGCTCAATATTACAGAAGTAAACCCGATCTTGCATGTAGAATTCTGCAAGTTAAGAGTAGCAAATTGCGCCGCAGTAAAGCCAACATTCTTGCTCGGCTTAGCGGTAAAACTGGTTCTTGGCGCCCACTTACCTTCTACCCTGACAAAAGTCATCCCATCCAGCGATGTTTGCACACCAACCCCTGTATAAAATACAGACGTACGCTCTGTAAACATTTGTCTGGTACCGACTTTTTCTGAACCCTTAACCATGCTCGCATTCTTAATATCTTTGTAATGCAGACCACAATTCTGCGTTCCAAGTATACCATAGACAGCCGAATTTCTAGAGATATAAAGCCCAAAACGAGCGTCAATGCTGTAATTCAGCGGAGTAACCGATAATACCCCGAAGCCATGCTTGCCCGTATTCTTTTTCGTTCTTGCATCGCCATAAGAGACAGAGACTTCAACACCGGCAAACAAACTCCCCAAAGGACCACACCGTACAGGCAAAGCAAACTCTAGCCCAACAACAGCTCGTCCACCCTGCCCAACGACATTCCGCTTCATGTTATATATCTGTAAGCCGCTCATATTTAATGTATTTCCAGTAACGTTTAAGGGAGAACCAGCAGCGAACTCAACACCATAATTAAGATACGAAACCGCCCAGACACTTGAAGGAGAGGAGACGTTCCAAACAAAATCACCATCCGCTCCGTTCCAAGCAATCTTGTCCGCTTCTATTTCCCAGAAAGAAAAATCTGCCCCAATACCAGTATATAAATGGACGGCAGTTCCAACACCACTACCACCGCAACCGCCGGCAGCGCCTGCTAGCATAGGCAGCAAAGCCACCCCTGAAGCACAAATCTTTTTAAAATTCATATCAATCCTCACAAAAACAATCATCAACGGGGCCAATGTAACCGGGAGGCTGCATATAAACAATTAAATGTACGATCTGGCGCGTCCTTTGTTTAGAATACTGTGACTAAAAAACCACAGATGGTGCAACGGGGCAATATGAAAGGAAATTCAGTAATATTTGATTAATGGCGCGTCCGGCTACAACAGCTTAGCCTTTGGCGATGATTGTTTTTGTGAGGATTGATATGAACTTTAAAAAGATTTGTGCTTCAGGGGGTGGCTTTGCTGCCTATGCTAGCAGGCGCTGCCGGCAACCGGATTGCACTCAGCTTCCTTGAGCAGATATGTTTATTACTTTCGGGGTTTGGTTAACGAGAGGGATATCCCTGTCGGAGGCTGATGAATGACCGGATAGTTGGGCTATTTTTCTTAAACCGGGCATAAAGCGACCTTCAAAACTTGAAGCCATACCATTATACGACGCGATTGTTTGGTCCAGCGATTTCCTCAATTTCGCAAAGTGATCGACCATTATGTTTAGGCGTTTATAAAGTTCCTGCCCTTGAGTCAAGATTTCCCTCGAGTTTTCGGCAATTGACGTCTGCTGCCATCCGCGCTCTACCGAACGCAGCAGTGCAAGCAACGTCATGGGTGCGGTCAATATGACATTCTTAGACATAGCGTATTCCATAAGATCAGGATCGTGTTCAAGGGCCGCTGACAGAAAAGATTCTCCTGGGATAAACATAACCACAAAGTCAAGCGAGTTGTTAAAACCAGTCAAATAGTCTTTGGACGCAAGGTTTGTTATGTGCTTTTTTGTATGCCTTGCGTGTTCTTGCAAAAAGCCCGCCTGAATATCAGTATCCGTGGCTTCAAGCGCTTGAAGATAGGAAGATAGCGGCGTTTTGGAATCAACAATTACCTTCCTGTTTTCCGGTAGGTTTATTGTCATATCCGGTCTTTGAAGGCCGTTTGCCTCGCTAGCATTGGATTTTTGTTCCTCAAAGTCACAGTATTTGGTCATACCGGCAATCTCAACCACTCTCCGCAATTGAACCTCACCCCATCGGCCGCGGGTCGTGGGATTTTTAAGCGCGGCAACCAGTTTAGACGTCTCGCTTCTCAATTGATGTTCCGTTTTCAAAAGACCGGCAACCTGTTGACTTAGCGATTCATAAGCGCCTATGCGTTTTTTCTCTAGCTCTTGCAGATTAATGTCAACCTTACCTAAAGCGTCTTCGATTGGCTTAACCAAATCTGATATGGATTTCTCTTTCGCTGACATATCGGTTTTGGCCCCGTCATACAGCTTTTCAAGCGATGTTTTCGCTAATTCCAAAAACGATTTATTGCTTTCGCTAAGCGCATTTGCGCTTAAGGCCTTAAATGTATCGGTAAACTGTTGCTCTGCTTGTTTCAGAAGGTCAATTTTTTCTTGTACGGCTTTTTCTTCTTGCTTCAGCTTAAGGTCCAAGCTGGAATTCTCAAGCCGAAGTTGTGCTAGCGTTTCCTGCAGCTGCTGGTTTTGAGTTTCATATTTTGCAAGCATCTCACAGCGTTCTGTTAAGCGAGTTTGTGCAAGTAAGCAGGCCTGCAAGCTTCTTCCTCTGCGAGTCAGCAACAGTAACGAGCCACAGATCACAAGTCCGGCCACAATCAGCGTAATGATTTCAAACGGCATGTTTACTCAACCGGATACTCTATGGTTAATTCGAAAAAATACATATATCATGTCTATCAAATTTTAGTGGGACTGCAGATCTATTATGCTTCAGTCTTTGTATCATTATCAAGGCGTTGTAGGTATTTTGGTATTCACGCTTGTTGCCATAGCAATGAGCGAGGACAAAAGGTGGCTTCGTGTTTGGTCAATCCTTACCGGGATTGCCGTGCAGTTTGCTCTTTTCATATTGCTGACGAAAGTTCCAGGAGTGAAAGAGGTTTTCCTTAAAATAGCGACCGGCGTTTGCAAACTTAAAGATGCAACCGAAGCGGCGACCAGCTTTGTCTTTGGATATGTTGGAGGCGGGGTCGCCCCATTTGACGTAAGCAATCCGTCGAGCTTGTTCATACTGGCCTTCCAAGCGTTGCCGATGCTTATGGTGGTGAGTGCGTTGACAATGCTTTTGTTTCATTGGCATGTTATGCAGTATGCCGTTAAGGGATTGTCGTTTGTTATGAGCAAGCTATGCAGGTTGGACGGCGCCTTGGCGATAGTTGCCGCGGCCAAGATGTTCCTTGGGCAAACTGAGGTTCCTTTTCTAATAAGGCCGTACTTGTCCAAGCTTAGTAGGCACGAGCTTTTTGCCACAATAACGTGCGGGATGGCGACTACATCTGGTATGATTATGGTACTGTATGCGACGATTTTGGAGAATGTCGTGTCAAATGCGCTAAATCACATACTGGTAGTGACGGTAATGGGGGTGTTTTCCTCCATATGGATTTCGCGCATAGTGGTTCCGCAGCCAGATTCACAAACTTCGGGTGAGTTTATTTCACCGTATAAATTCTCAAGCTCTATGGAAGCGATATCCCGAGGAACCAGTGATGGCCTGCGTTTATGGGCCAATGTAGTTGCCATGTTGGTGGTCATGCTGGCATTGATCAAACTTCTTAACATTACGCTTGCCAGTTTGCCAGACGCATTTGGCGCGCCAATTACCCTAGAGCGTATATTTGGACTCGTAGCATCGCCAGTTGCCTGGCTTATGGGCGTGCCTTGGTCAGAGGCTAATTTGGCGGGAAATTTGCTTGGGATTAAAACCGTATTGAACGAGATTGTTGCTTTTATAGGGTTGTCGGAAATATCTTCTCAGCTGAGCGAGAAAACGCGTATCATAATGACCTATGGGCTTTGCGGGTTTGCGAATTTCGCCAGCATCGGCATTGTGATAGAGATGTTTAGCGGCCTTGTGCCTGAAAGAAAGGGCGAAATCATAAGCATGAGCGTTAAGGCGATGGTCGCCGGGGCGCTGGCAACTTGCCTGAGCGCAACGGTTGTTGGGGTTTTGTGGGAGCTGCTGGGTTGAGTGATATGGACTATAACCTTATGATGCAGAAGGCTTTGCTTGGGGTGGTGAGAGATATACTCATGCATATCAAGACTTTTGGCTTGGAAGATGAGCATCATCTGTACATAAGCTTCCGCACCAATATTAACGGCGTGGTTATTCCTGTATCTTTACGCCAAAAATTCCCGGAAGAAATGACCGTAGTTCTGCAATATCAGTTCTGGGATCTTTGCGTTACTGACGAGTATTTTTCAATCAAACTAAGCTTCAGCGGCAAACCTGAGTCGATCAAAGTTCCGTTCTACGCATTAACCAAGATATTTGATCCGTCTGTGCAATTTGGTCTTCAGTTTGTGCCAGAGCAGTCTGCGGACGGCTCTGACGAAGACGACGACTCGTTCGATGGAGCAGAAAACCAGCCTGACGAAATTGTATCCTCAGTTGACATGAGCAACGTGGTTAATTTTGCCCAGTTTAAAAACAAACTGAAAATGCGGCGCTAAGACGCGAACAATGGAACTAAATCCCCGATGAATATAATCAAGGCTACGGCTACTGTAAGCCTGTTTACGATGTTGTCCAGAATTACAGGCTTCCTTAGGGATATAGCGATTGCGGCATGTGTCGACAAGTGGCTGTGCGATATATTCATTATATCCACGAAGCTTGGGAATATGTTGCGAAAGGTTTTTGCCGAAGGGGCTTTTCACGCCTCTTTCGTGCCCAGATTTTCGGATATCCTGCATAGACGGGGGCCACAAGAGGCCCAACGAGTTGCGTCAGAAGCCTTTAGCTTTCTGTTCAGCGTAGTCAGCCTTATATGCGTACTTGTCTGCGTATTTTACCATTATGTGCTGAAGCTAGTGGCTCCGAGCTTTCAGATTGGTTCATTTCGGTACGCCATCGGTATGGAGACAGGCCGCATATGCTTCTGGTTTATTGTTGCGGCGTCTTTGTCAGCGCTGCTTTCCAGTATACTAAACGCCTATAACAAATTCGCTTTATCTTCCTCGATCCAGTGCATATTTAACTTATTATTGATGTCGGCGGTTTTGATCGGACCGCTTTGTTTCTCGAACGTAGCCTACATCATGTCGATTGCGGTACTGACTGCGGGCTTGATACAGGTTCTAGTACTTTGGTTCAGGGTAAGGCAAGTTGCTTTCAGCGTTAAATTTACGCCACGCTTCTTTTCAAGTGAAGTAAAGGACATCTCGCGCCACATGCTGCCCGGGATGCTAAGCTCTGGAGTTTGGCAAATTAACATGCTGGTTGATATGAGGATGGCCTCAAGCCTGTCGGTCGGGACCGTGACCTATATACACTTTGCCGACCGCATAAACCAACTGCCGCTAAGCCTGATTGGAGTGGCGGTGGGAACGTCCTTACTGGTCGCGTTGTCATCAAGTTTCAATAAAAACAAACTAAGGCTTGCCAATGCTCAATTTAACACGAGCGTACTGCTTGTAACGTCGTTAAGCATACCGGCGCTTTTTATTGCGTTTATATTGGCGCCAGAGCTGATAACTATTGTTTTCAAGCGCGGTTGCTTTAACGAACGTGATGCAATGATAACCGCTCAGGTTTTAATGGGCTTGTTGACAGGACTGCCGGCTTACGTTCTAAGTAAGGTGTTCTCTGCCGCATTCTTTGCGTCCAAGGATACAAAAACTCCGGTAAAGGTAGGTATATTATCAGTTATTGTTAATATTGCCGTTCTGTATACCTTGACCCCGATTTTTGCGCATATTGGTATAGCTTTGGCAACGTCGATATCGTCGTGGGTAAACGTTATCTTGCTCTATTGTATTTTACACAGACGGGCTGTCGTGAAGATATACGCTTCAACTTGGCGAAAAATATTGTTGCAATTGACTTCCATAACCGCAACTTCGATCCTTGTTTACGCGCTTGCCATGATAAGTCGCAGTCGGCAATTTACCGGATTTCAGCTTACGCTTATGACGCTTTTCAGCATGTTCGCTGGAATGCTTGCGTTTGTTTTTATCGGTCATAGGCTCGGAGGATTTAATGCAAGGGCTTTCCTGAGGCATATAAGAAAATAGCCTCAAAGGCTCGTTGTACGGCATAGTTGGCTTTCTTAAAAAAATAATCATTTGAACACTTCTGGCGAAGTAAGATGCCCATCTTAAGCAAAAGTCTTCAGACTGAAACTTTGGTGGGGCGATCAACACATCTTTTTAAATTTAAAACGATCATCTCACAAATTCCACATGGAAATTGCATTTGCATTTGGAGAAAGAGGCTGTATATCGGGAGTTAAACAAATTTCACATCCATACCCTAGAGATTCTAATTTTGCGAAAATTTTGAACGCCGCAATATCTTTCAAAGATGGCGTCGCATGTTTTTTGATTTCAATCGGATAATACATGCCGTCTTTTTGGATAAGTAAATCTACCTCGTTTCCTTTTTCGTCGCGAAAAAAATAAAAATACGCTTTTTCTCCGGTATGATAATAGGATTTCAAGATTTCGCTTATCACAAAAGTTTCGAAAAAAGCTCCTGCAGAACTTCCTTCTTCCAACGCTTCAGATGTAGTCCAGCCAGCCAAGTAGGCAGCGAGCCCCGTATCCAAAAAATAGAGCTTTGGTCTTTTTATTATGCGCTTAGTAATATTTTTAAAATATGGGCGCAGCAGATAAATTATGCCTGATGTTTTAAGAACCGACAGCCAATTTTTCACTGTCGATGAGGAAATTCCCACATTTCTTGAGATATCTTCAATATTCAATTCTTGACCTGTCCGTGCTGCGACGACTTTTAAAAACATTATAAAAGAGATTCCATTTCCGACATGGACTAACTGTCGGACATCGCGCTCGAGATACGTTCGAACATAGGAGTCATAAAAAATTACGCGGTCTTTTGCATCTTTTGCAATCACTTCAGGAAAAGAGCCTTGCCAAATGGTTTTGAACGTATCAGATATTCCTTTGCGTTTTTGTATACTTTGTGACATTAAAGACGGCAGAAACGGCTTTTGCTTTAGGCCTAAACCTTCTCGCTCATAAATTGAGAACCCGAGCATGTCGATTATTGCGATTCGTCCAGCCAACGACTCCGTCACATTTTTCATCATATTGTACTGCTGCGAACCGGTCATCCATATGCTGCCGGTTTCATCTGAGTTATCGAGAAGTATTTTGATGTAGGAGAACAATTCCGGAGCATATTGTATCTCGTCGATAACAACTGGCGAATTATAGATATCCAAAAAACCTTTCGGATCCGTTTTCGCTAACAACAAATCAGTGGGATTATCGAGAGTTACGTATTTGCGGTTCTTTTCAGCTGCGTATTTTAGCAATGTCGTTTTACCGATTTGCCTGGGACCATTTATAAGGATGGCTTTAAAGCTTTTGGAAAGCCGTGATATTTCTTCACTCAATGTGCGTTCAAAATATGATTTCTCATTCATTCAAGTGCCCTAAATCGTTATTTATGAGATAATTATAGCTGATTTAACAAGAAGAATTTAGCAAAAAGCGTAAATTAACTATATTGCTGTGAATTTACGCCTTTTCTCGATAAATCAAGCGTGATATAGCGAACAAGCTATGTAAATTCGGTAGCAGTAGCGTCCCAAGAGGTATAGGCTTGCCACTTAAAAGGATAAATGATGAAAGTAATCGGATTTATTGCAAGCCATAGCAAAGCTGGCAATACTGCGTGGACAGTAAACAAAATACTTGAAGGCGCAAAAGAACAGGGGGACTGAAACGCAGGTTTGGTATTCGGGCGAACTTGATATCAATCCGTGCAGAGGCTGCTTGGGCTGCGTAAAGAGCGGCAAATGCGTTATCGACGATGATATGCAACCGCTCTACGACGCATTCAAAAACGCCGAAGCGCTTGTCCTTGGTGCGCCGATTTATATGGGACAAATGAGTGCGCAAGCGAAGATATTTATCGACAGGTTGTCCGCGCAAGTTTCCCCGCGCTTTTCTCCACGTTTCAAAGAAGAAAACGCCGGGGAAAAGCTGGTTCTTGCGTTTACTTAAGGTAATCCTGATGCCGGCAAATTTCAGGCATATTATGATTATACGAAAAATATATTCAAGTTGTTGGAATTTGATGTCAAAGACGTAGTAGTCATTGCCGGTACTCGAAGCGAGTCAGTTAATGAAAGAAAAGAACTACACACAGCCATGAAAAATGTCGGTTCGTCGTTAGTTTCATAATAATTCCGGGAATAAATAGGTGGTAATAGTGGAGGGGCCCTGTTGTGGAATCTGCCCTTTTTCTGCTCTTCGTTGTAAAAAGATCTGATAAGCATTGGGCATTTATTACGCCCCCCCCTATTGGAGTCGATGCGGAATTCATTGATGAAAAATGCGACGAGCTTCCTTTAAGAGTAGGCAAAGAATGTAAAGCAACAGCTTCGACAAGAATAGTTTCTGCCGCCCCTTCATTTATATTGATTTTCTAACGCCAGAAGCCTGTTTTTTAAATCCAATCCACCTGCATAGCCTGTCAGTTCCCCGTTTGAGCCCACGACGCGATGGCACGGGATGATTATTGGGATGGGGTTTTTATTATTTGCCATACCAACCGCCAGACTGGCCGTAGACTTCCCGATTTGCTCAGCAACCTGCTTATAGCTGCAAGTTTCTCCATAAGGTATTGTCATAAGCGCATCCCAAACAGACCTCTGAAAAATGGTCCCCTCGGGAGACAGCGGCAACTCGAAGCGCCTTCTCTTGCCAGCGGCGTATTCTTCCAATTGGTCGGCAGCTAAGTCAGTCAGCCTATTTCGTGCTCTATTGCCGTGATAAAATTGAATATCATCAAATCGGACGGTTATGATGGCAGCCTCATCAGCAGCAATAGTGAAGATTCCAAGGGCAGTCTTGTATGGACACCAGAACAACTGCATGGCTGCTTTGCTGCTGATATCTTTTATTTTCATTGCTATTTATCGCCGCCCCCCCCCTGTCGTGATTCAGGATGACGATTGGCGGAGGAAGAGGGATTCGAACCCTCGATACGACTTAACGTCGTATAACGGTTTAGCAAACCGTCGCCTTCAGCCTCTCGGCCATCCCTCCGGGAACAGAGGGAATATACATACGATGTCAATGCAGCGCAAGTCGCGCCGATAATATCGAGATTTGATAGCAAATAAAAGCTGGACTAAATTGACGATGCAGCTTTGGACAAAAGTTCATAATTTTCTTGCGCAGGAGTTTTTGCACGTTTTATTCGTTGAACAACCTGCGCCAAGGCTTGCGTAAAAATATCTATATCTTTCCCTGTAGTAAACCGACCTAATCCAATCCTTAAGGTATTTTTGGAAGAAACATTCGGCAAAGCCTGTAGAACATGGGACGTTTGCCCCTGCCCATAGCAGGATGAGGCCACTGATATTGCGAAATTCGGAAGCAACCGTACTATTTCATCGGTATCTATTTTACTCAGTTGTATACTTAGGTTACCGGGGATACGCTTTTTAAGATCGCCGTTTACAACGACTTTTACAAACAATTTTTTAAGCCGCTGCAACAAACGCTGTTGCATATGCGCTATACGTTTGTTTTCCTCTTTGAGCGATTTTTTGCATACATCGCATGCAGAACCGAGGGCCACACATAATGGAACCGGCAGGGTTCCCGGCCTAACCCCATCTTGTTGTCCGCCGCCGAACATTATCGGAGCAATCTCAATGCCTTTACGTACATAAAGGGCGCCAATGCCCTTTGGGGTATACATTTTGTGTCCAGATATACTTAAGGCGTCTATATATCGTACATCTACAGAGATTTTACCCACGGCTTGAGCGCCGTCACAGTGGAACTGCACGCGCCTACTACGGCAGATCTGACCAATTTTCCCTATTGGCTGGATTACCCCAATTTCGTTATTAACAGCCATGATCGAGACCAAGATAGTATCTGGGCGGATTGCCTTCTTTAGTTTTCTTATATCCAAAATGCCGTTAGCTTGAACCGGCAAGTAGGTGACGGTAAAGCCATGCTGTTCGAGATGTCGCATGACTTCAAGTACGCTCTTGTGTTCGATTGCGCAGGTAATTATATGCCGCCCCTTATGGGCATAAGCTTTCGCTATCCCTTGAATTGCCAGGTTATTAGACTCAGTCGCGCCGGAGGTAAAAATAATTTCATCCGGCTTAGCATGTATCAGATCGGCAATTTGACGACGCGCCAGATTAACTGCAGCTAGCGCCCGCTTGTGCTGGACCCCTGCGCCGTGTGGATTGGCCGGATTGGCGTATAGGAAAGCCTCCATTGCCTTGACGACACGCGGATCACACGGCGTACTGGCTTGATAATCCAGATATGCGCCAAAGCACCCGTATGCCAGTAAACAAAACGCAAAGCATATAATTCGGACAAAGCTAATCAAAACGGCAATTTAAAACCGGCCGGCATTGTTCCGGTGAAAGCCGACATTTTTTCTGCCAACTGGGCCTCGAGTTTGATTTTAGCGTCGTTGAAGGCCGCGATAATAAGGTCGCTCAAGACTTCTGCGTCTTCTGGCGTGATCACGCTGGGGTCTATATCTATTTTTTTAAGCTCGCTTTTGCCGTTTATGATCAGCTTAACCATACCGCCGCCGGACGATCCTTCTACTTGAATGTCCTGTATATGACTTTGTATCTCCATGAACTTGGATTGCATCTGTTGGGCTTGTTTGAACATATTCTTCAAATCCGTCATCATTGCTCCTTTTTGGTTATCTGCAGTTCAGCGTTGGGGAAAATCTCTTTAACCGCTTGAACTATATCCGTTTTTTCTATGGCAGAAATCTCCTCTGCTGTCGGGATTCTATCTTGCTTAGGGCCTGAAGGTAAAGAGGGGGCTTGCGCCGCATTTGCGGGTAGATCTATGGATAAGCTTTCCCTAGGCGGCGTTGCTGGATCAGATCCAGGCCGCTCGTCAAGCGAATTCACAATATCGGCAAGCTCTGGCAGCCGCGCAAGGTAGCAAATCCGCACCAAAATCATCTCAGCTGCATACTCCGGCTGAACGGCAAGTCTGATTTCCTCAAGCGCATGAAGGCATGCCTGCCAAGTGCGGGATAGACCTGCAATCGACATTTTTGGCAGCACGTTACTTTCAAGGTCAGTCTTTAACTCGTTCTGTGCAAAATCCTCATCCAATGGCGCAACTGAAGTTTTTTTGCACATTAACCAGTGCACAACCTCAAGCATACGGCTAATAAACTCAGACGGAAGGCCTCCGCCTTTAGAGTATTCCCTGAACTTGCCTATGCTGGTCTTTGCATCGCCCAGCAAGCAGGATTTAATAACCTCATAAACAACCAAATAATCGCCATGTCCCAGCAATTTCTTGACAGCATCAACCGAAATTTTGTCGCAGAGATTAATGGCTTGCTCTAGTATGGATATAGAGTCGCGCACCGAGTTTCCCGAAGCTCGCGCGATTACGTTCAAAGCCTCAATATCCGCGGCAATACCTTCTAAATTTAATATATTGGCAAGGTGTTGAGCCAACAGATTAACAGGCGCCGGCCTGCATTCGAACTTTAAGCATCTGGACAAAACCGTCTCAGGTACTCTATAAAGCTCGGTTGTGGCGAACAGGAACTTAACATGAGCCGGCGGCTCCTCAAGCGTCTTAAGCAAAGCATTAAACGCGCTTTTGGACAGCATATGGACCTCGTCGATGACGTATATTTTGTAATTACATTCAACCGGCTTGTACCTGCACGATTCAATCAGCTCACGAACATCGTCAACGCTTGTGTGGCTGGCGGCGTCTATTTCTATTACGTCCATGTGACGCTCTGCTAAGATATCCTGACATATTTTGCATGTGCAGCATGGCTCGGCGCTGTTTTCCGGACGATTTGGGCAATTAAGCGCCTTTGCCAGTATCCTGGCGGTTGAGGTTTTGCCAGTACCGCGTATACCAGTGAACAAAATCGCCCCACTCAGACGATTTTTGATAATCGCGTTAGTCAAAATCCGCACCAGAACGTCCTGCCCAACCAAATCGCTAAACTTCTGCGGCCTGTATTTAAGAAACAATGGAATATATGCCGATATCGTCATGTATTAATCATTTAACAAGGCAAGGAACGTTACCGACCCGAGTATAACTGCTACGGCTGCTTCCTTCCGGACCTGACCGGGGTTTACAATTCTCTCGTCCAATAACGCTCCACGATTGAGGATACACTCACGCTGCTGAAATTAGCAATTGGTATATGATAAAATAGAGGGTTGGTAGGATTCAGGAATATAAAAGCCATTGGCGTAAGAGGAAAAAAGCAAAAGGATAAAATATTGATATATTTCGAAATTCTAACGCATTAGCAGAATATATTGTGTTACGAAATGTTGCTTAAAGCTGGACTTCTGATCCCATGTTTACTGCCAATTTTTTATAACTCAATAGCCTCCATTTCTCCATGTTCAAAAAGCGACGGCAAGCTAACCATACCGTGATAGTTGTAACAATCCACCGGCAGCGTAAGTAGATGAAGTTTCCAGAGCTGTACTAACTTGAACGACTGCGCCTGACTGTGCCGCTGATCTAGCATTGTCATATATGCCGTTTTTATTTTCCATGACAGCGCCAAAGGCATTGTGCAGAGACACTGTGGCGCCTGTGCCCATAATGCAAAGGATGAGCGCTGCGGCAGTCACTGGGGCTTTGCATAATAATGATATGATGCCGAATTCCTTATTTAACTTGCCCGGATATGCAGGGAACTGCCATGATTCGTTACTATATCCACTGAACAGGCCTGCGCACGCGCCTTAAGCATTTGTGAATCTAAGCGAGGTAAAATGCGGCATATGTGAACGGTGTGGATTATGAAAGCGAAAGCGGTGTGTAGTGAAGAGATGTCTACCGCATCGGCTTTGTTGCAGGATTCTTTGCTTAATCTTACGTTCGTTAAACACAAAGATAAAAAACTGCACATGCTGGTTAACAGATTTTGTTGGGAAATAACGTCAGCAGCTGAAAGTAAAAAAAAGGCTGAGGCCTACTTTCGGTCTCATTGTGGAGTATATGTTTCGAACGTCATTAAACTTAAAACCAACCGGAAAGTAGATCTCGTTCATTACTCAGCCGTATTATCGCTGTTGGCAATAAATTTCGACCGCGACATAATGAAGTTTGTATTTTCCGGCGGGCTGGAGCTAAGCGCGCATTGCAACGATCCCACCTTATACCTAATGGACATGCACGAGCCATGGCCAACTAACACAAAACCCAAACATAAGCTCTGATATATTCAGTTAGCAAATAACTTAAATTTGCTTGCCCAAAGGAAGTCGCGGATTGTTACCGGAGCGGCCGTTGCCACCTCGCATGGATGACAACATCACGCGGGCCGGCTTTTTAGCTGATATAGAGCCTCTTCTTATTTGATCTAGCGCCACAAATACCTTGTTTGTGTAGGGAATGTTGTGTTTTTTATTACGCGAGTGATACAGAGCTACTGCGCTTCGCCATGATCCGGTTTTGTTGTATAACCTTTTGAGCATCCCGGCAGCAAAGTCAACGTTCTTTGCCGGATCAATCATATCGTTTACAGAAGCAAAATGCCGTCCATACAGCTTTAAATTAATTTGCATTAATCCTACGTCGATGTTGCGTTGATCCTGATTTTTAAGTTGTTGAATTTTTGTAACGGCAGCAAGCCTATCCGTACAAAAACTTCCTCGACCATTAACGCAGATCGTCCAAGGATAGGCCTCAGCTTTGCCGATACTTCTGCGATAACGGCCAGACTCAACCAAGCTTATAGCTTTCAGCAAGTTCGGCGGAATGCTATATTTTCTTGTGGACTTAAGCAGCGCTAGCTCGTATTCATGAGAGCAAGCCCCGTCTGCAGCCAAGCAACACACATCGCCACAGCATAAAAAAGCGCACAGCAATAGTATATAAGCCCTAAACAGTAACAATCGGCCCTTCCACAGTCGATGGAGAAGATGATTCTACGACTCGGTCATATAAACTTTTCTCTTTGATACGCGCGGCCTTCCCCGTCCTATTACGCAAATAATAGAGTTTGGCCCGCCTGACGCTGCCTTTGCGGACAACTTGGATCTCAATGCTAGGAGAGTAAAGCATGAACAACCTCTCTACTCCTTCGCCGCTTGAAACCTTTCTTACCGTAAAGGTAGAACCTATACCACGGTTTCTTCTGGCGATACATACGCCTTCGTATGCTTGACGTCGTTCTTTATCGCCCTCTGTAACCCGGACCATGACGCGCAGTGTGTCTCCAGAAGAAAACTCTGGAATCTGACACTTGGCGGTCAATCGCTCTATCTGACTTTGTTCAAACCTAATTAAATCACTCATGCCTCAAGTCCTTGATAACCCCGGATTTAGCCCGTATGGTACTATCGATGGCGAAAAATATCAATAGCGCAACGCCGGTCGGCATATTGTGCTAAGGCAATATCAATTATTTTATCTTAGTTTCGCGAAAGACAACGTGTTTGCGGGCGCGCGGGTCGTACTTCCTCATTTCAAGTTTATCGGTTTTTGTGCGAGGATTCTTTTTCTTGACGTAGAAAAAACCGGTATCTGCCGTGCTCAGCATCTTAATCGTAACAGCATTAGTTTTTGCCATGTAAGCTTCTCCGCGATCTAAAAGATTGACGCAATATCCCTGCAGCCGCATAATGCAAGCACAACTTTAACCAAAAAGCAAGGGAGTAATGATCGCAATGAATATAAGTTTTACCGGAATAAAAAATCATAAATCAGACAATTTGTTCGTTTGCTTAAAGTCTTCAAAATTTTCCAGCGATTTTGTCGCGGGTTTGGATAAGAAGCTTAACGGCTTGTTGACCAAGGCATTGTCAAAAAATAAATGGTTCAAAGGCAAGCTTGGCGAGCATATATCGGTTATTTGCCCAAATGGAGATTATTCTGCAATAGCGTTTATCGGCGCAGGTAAAATTTCGTCTGTTAAAGACGCTCAGAAGCTTGGGGGAACTGTGTCCTCGATCATGAGTAAACTTAAATTTGAGAAAGCCAGCTTGTTCTTGGATCAAGAGCTAAAAGAAGATTTGCTTGCGAACCTGGCCTTGGGGTTTGAGCTTAAGTCATGGGCGTTCGATAAATATAAAACGAAAAAGTCAGACGCTTGGTCGTGTAAGAATTTAGCGTTTGAGGTGATATCTGCGTCTTACAAGGAGATTAAGGCTGCTTATGATGCTAAATTGGCGCCTTTATACGCCGGCATAATAGATGCGCGCACGTTAATAAACGAGCCTGCCAACGTCATTTATCCCGAGACCTTTGCAAAACACGCAAAAGAGCTGTCTGCGTTGGGGGTTAAAATCGAAGTGTTATCTAAAGCCGATATGGCTAAGCTTGGCATGAATGCTTTGCTTGGCGTCAGCCAAGGAAGCGTGAACGAGCCCAAAATGGTCATTGCCAGATGGGAAGGGGCGGGAAAGAGCGCTTTCTGGACGGCTTTTGTCGGCAAAGGGCTGACGTTTGACAGCGGCGGCATATCGATAAAGCCGTCGCATAATATGGACCAAATGAAAAGCGATATGTCTGGCGCTGCAGCGGTTTTGGGATTGATGCGCGTTTTAGCGATGCGTAAAGCTTCAGCAAATGTTATTGGGGTTATGGCTTTAGCCGAAAATATGCCGTCCGGACAGGCTCAGCGCCCAGGCGACATCGTAAAGACCATGTCTGGACAAACGGTGGAGGTTTTGGATACTGACGCTGAGGGCAGGTTGGTGTTGGCCGATGCGCTTTGGTGTGCCTTCGATCGTTTTAAACCAAAAACCATCGTTGATTTGGCGACCTTGACCGGCGCAATACAGGTTGCCTTAGGGCATGAATTTGCTGGGCTTTTCTGTAATAATGAATCGCTTGCTAAGGAACTGATAGAAGCCGGAGATCGTGTTGGTGAAAAGTTGTGGCGTATGCCTTTGTCAGAGGAATTCGACAGACAAATTGATTCAGATATAGCTGATATAAAGAATATTGCCGCTAAAGGCCGCGCAGGCAGCAGTACGGCCGCGCATTTTCTGCAACGTTTTGTAGGCAACACAGCTTGGGCGCACATGGATATCGCCGGGGTTGCTTTCCTCGAGCAGGATACTGAATTGTCCTGTAAGGGGGCGACTGGCTATGGGGTTCAATTACTAAACGAATTTGTCGCCCGAAACTGTGAAAAATGACGCCTTCTGAAGATATTCTTTGGACGGCGAAAGAGCTTGCCGAGGCGCTAGGCGCGCCGTCATGTGAAAATCACGGTGCACTTAGCGTGTCGATAGACAGTAGATTTGTGGGCAAGTCTTGGTTGTTCTTCGCGATAAAAGGACATAACAATGACGGTCATAATTTCATCGATCAGGCGTTTAGTAACGGCGCTTGTGCAGTTGTTGCAAGCTGCGATTTTGCATACGAAAGAGGTTTTGGCTTTGCTGTTGACGATACTTACACTGCTTTGGTTGCCTTGTCGAAAGCTGCCCGAGCCAGATTTCAGGGGAAAGTAATCGCAATAACCGGCAGCGTAGGCAAGACTACAATCAAGAACATGCTGGGTTACCTCCTTGGGCTTCAGGCGAAATGTCACGCCTCCCCAAAAAGCTTTAACAATCAGTATGGCGTTCCGTTAACTCTTGCAAATATGCCGCACGACTGTCGTTTTGCGGTGATTGAGGCCGGAATGAATAATCCCGGCGAACTTACATCTTTAGGCGAGCTTATTATGCCGGATATTTCCTGCATATCTTCGGTTTGTGAAGCCCATATCGGTCGTTTTGATTCGCTTATGAATATCGCCCAAGCAAAATCCGGGATTTTTAATCACTTTAATGGCCATGGAATAACTTTGCTTCCCAGCGACAATCCATTTTTTAGGTTCCTTGTGGATACTGCCAAGGCAAGCGGTATACGAGACGTTTTTTCATTTGGCGAAGCCGATTATGCAGATTCCAGGTTAATAGAAGCCAAAACAGAAAAAGGCTCATTATCAGTAACCGCATCGATTTTTGGGCGGAAGGTTGAATACAAACTCGATACGCTTGGCGAACATTGGATTCATAATTCACTAGCCGTACTGGCCCTGATTCGTTTAGCCGGAGGCGACGTTGAAAAGGCGGCAAGCGATTTTTTGGGTTTTAAACCAACTGTAGGTAGAGGTGCAAAACATAGAATAAAAACTAGCAAAGGCGCCGAGTTTTTGCTTATAGACGAAAGCTATAACGCCAACCCTGAATCTATGGCGTCCGCACTGCGCAGTCTGGGCAGAACGTCGCCCGGCCAAGGGCGATGCGTTGCTGTGATTGCCGATATGAAAGAATTGGGCGAGCAAAGTGTAGCTTTACACCTCAGACTGCTATCAGTTATTGATAAATACAAAATAGACAAGGTTTTTACCTGTGGAGAGTTGATGCATAATTTACATGAGCTGATCTCAACCGACAAGCGCGGCGAGTGGTTTCCCAGCTGCGAGCAGATGATGGCCGAATTTTCGTTCGAAAAGTACATAAAAGACGGCGATACCGTAATGGTAAAAGGCTCTCACAGCATGGGTGGGGAAAAGATTGTCGCTCAACTTTTGAGTCTGCAGATATGATATACAACGTCGCTGTCCCTTACATAAAAGAGCTCTCCGCCCTTAATGTACTTAGATATATAACTTTCCGCACAGCGGCAGCCTTTGTCACATCCTTGGCCATAGCGCTAATTATCGGACCTGTCATAATAAAAAAGCTTAAGATAGGAAGGGCAAAGCAGCCAATACGCGATGATGGACCGGCTTCTCATAAAACTAAAGGCGGCACGCCAACTATGGGCGGAGCCATTATCCTTCTGGCTTGCATAGCTGGAACGATACTGTGGTCGGATTTGAAGAACGTCTTTATCTGGATGGTGCTTTTTGTCACGTTTGGCTGCGGACTAATTGGCTTTTCTGATGATTATCTTAAGGTTATGCGTCGTCACTCGAAAGGATTGCCAGGACGCTATAAATTTTGGCTGCAGGTTTTTGTTGCCTTGGTGTTTTTTGCAAGCATACAGATTCTTGCCCCTAGTGAGTTTTCCATGAAGCTTATGTTTCCGTTCTTAAAGAACGCTTGCTTAGACCTTGGATGGTGGTATGCGTTGCTGGCGATTTTCATAGTTGTTGGCGCTTCAAACGCGGTAAACTTGACCGATGGGCTGGACGGGCTTGCTATTGGGCCTACGATAATGGTTACCGGATGCTTGGGTATAATGGCTTATCTTGCCGGACATGCGGTTTTTGCGAAATACTTGCAGATATACTACGTGCCTGGAGCTGGAGAATTGGCGATTTTTTGCGGAGCGTTGGTGGGCGCCAGCGTCGGCTTTTTGTGGTTTAACGCTCCGCCGGCAGAGATTTTTATGGGCGATACAGGAGCTTTGGCAATTGGCGGAGCACTTGGCAGTATTTCCACTATCACTAAAAATGAGATTGTGCTGGCCATTGCGGGAGGCCTGTTCGTCGTTGAAACCTTGTCGGTGATAATTCAGGTGGCTTCTTTCAAACTTAGGGGTAAGCGCGTTTTTCTCATGGCGCCAATACATCATCATTTTGAGAAAAAGGGATGGCAAGAGCCAAAAATAGTGATCAGATTTTGGATTATTTCTGTGGTATTTATTCTGTGTAGCTTGCTGACGCTGAAGATAAGATGATTACGGCGAATAGTTGTCGAGGAAAGGTTGTATATGTTCTGGGGCTTGGCACAAGCGGTCATGGCGCGCTGAATTCCCTTCTGGCGGCCGAATCAATTGTATTTGCATGGGACGACAATGCCGGTAATCGCATACCGATAGAAGGCGTAACTTACGTCGATTGTAACGATTTAAATCTGCAAGAAATTGACTTGCTGGTCGTAAGTCCTGGAATCGATATATTTTGGCCAAAGCCGCATCCCGCCGTGGCTTACGCACGCAGACACATGACGCCAGTTGTATGCGACATTGATCTGTTTATGTACAACAGGCCGTCCAGGACAGATTGTATAAGCGTTACCGGAACTAACGGAAAATCTACGACAGTCTCGCTGATTGCGCATATTTTTAACTCAAGCAAAAACAATAAAGCGGTTGTTGGAGGGAATATTGGCTTTTCGGTTTTAAGCCAACCCGTTCTTTCAAACGGCGAGTCTTATGTACTTGAGCTGTCTTCTTATCAACTTGAAATTATGGAGGCGTTTGATTTCAAAGTTTCAGTTTTGCTGAACATAACGCAAGATCATTTGGCTAGGCACGGTAATATGATTGGCTATGCCAACGCTAAACAAAAGATTCTTCAAAACTTAAGCTTTGGTGGATATAGCGTGATTGGCCAAGACGACCCTCGTTGCCGCGAGATATATAATTCGTTCTCGAAATATGAAAGGTTGATTCCAATTTCTGGTTGTTTTGTCCCAGGAAAAGGCGTCGGTTGGGACAACGAAAATCTGATAGATAACGTTGATGGCAGGCGTATTGTTGTTCTCGCCAGCAAGGATACCGGCGCGCTCAATGGACAGCATAATCGCCAAAATATTGCTGCTGCTTATGCAGTGTGTCGAGCTAAAGGCGTGGGTATTGCCGATTTCGCATCAGCGCTCGAGTCGTTTAAACCACTGCGTCATCGTCAGGAGTTGGTTGACACGCCAATGCCGTTTAAGGTTATCAACGACAGCAAGGCCACAAATTTGGATGCTTGCGTAAAGGCGCTGATGCATGGCGGCAATATTTATTGGATAGCCGGAGGCTTGGCCAAAGGGCCTGATTTTTCTGAACTTAAAGGGAATCATCTGAAGAACGTCAAAAAAGCATTTCTTATCGGTGATGCGGCGAAGCTTATGTATAAATTCCTACAGCAAGAATCAGTAGAAAGCGAAATCTGCGGCACATTAGAAGTCGCAATCAAGCAAGCTTTGGAGGCGGCGTATCTGGATTATAAAAATTCAAAATCTCAAAACATTTCAGTTATCTTAGCTCCAGCATGTGCAAGCTTTGATCAATTTGACGGGTTCGAACATAGAGGAGACGTTTTTGTCAGCTTAGTCAATGATTGGAGTACTAAGCGTTCTGGCAGATAGAGATTGCAATGGTAACCAGATTCACACGCGCTGACAGAAGCTTAATCGGGGTTTGGTGGTGGACTGTCGACCGGTGGAGTTTGTTTTTAACCTTAGTTATTCTGACAACCGGGGTTTTGTTCAGCTTTGCTTCTACTCCGATGGTTGCCGTTAAAATTGGGCTACCTCAATTTTATTTCGTTAAACGACATTTGCTTTATGCTGCACTTAGCATAGCCGTTATGGTGGCCGTATCTTTGCTGGAGGTAAAAGCAACACGTCGCTTGGCTGTGCTGTTTTTCCTTTTAAGCGTTATGCTTATGGTTTTGACTCCATTTTTTGGTATAGAGATTAAGGGCGCACGACGCTGGATAAAGCTAGGTCTGCTTGTTATACAGCCTTCAGAGTTTATCAAACCAACATTTGCTGTTGTCTCTGCTTGGATGTTTTCGGAACAAAGCCTTAACGGCGAATTTCCTGGGAAGTGGATTTCTTTTGGATTCTATGTCTTGCTGACATTTTTGCTGGTTTTGCAGCCAGATATGGGCATGATATTCGTTCTGTCGGCGATTTGGTTTGGGCAGCTGTTCTTGACCGGAATCTCCTTTGTGGTAATTGCGCTTGTATGCAGCACAGGATTTTTAGGGGTTTATGCGGCATATTCACTATTTCCATATGTAGCAAGCCGCATCGACAGGTTTATAGATCCGGCCGCTGGCGATTGCTACCAGATTAATCGTTCGTTGGAGGCTTTCCAAAACGGCGGATGGTTTGGCGTTGGTCCCGGGGAAGGCGTAATCAAGGCGCATTTGCCAGACGCACATGCAGACTTTGCTTTTTCTGTTATAGGAGAGGAATTCGGCGCACTGGTATGCATCTTAATAATCGCCGTTTATGCCGTCATTGCTTTAAGGGGCTTCTTAGCCTCGCTGAAAAGCAAAGACGCTTTTATCTCATTCGCATTGTTTGGTTTAATTGTGTATTTCTCTTTGCAAGTGATTGTAAACGTGTCTTCTTGTCTACATCTTATTCCTACCAAGGGTATGACTTTGCCATTTATTTCCTACGGTGGCTCATCAATGATATCCCTCAGTATATGCATGGGGATGATTTTAGGTTTGTCCAGAAAGCGACCTATGGCGCTTGAGTGATGTACCTGAAGTCTGAGACGTTGAAGGTTAGCCACGGGTTCTTCACACGTAATGGCGGGGTTAGCCTCGAAGGGTATGAATCGCTTAACTGCAGTTTCGGCGTTGGGGACAGAACCGAACACGTTCAGCAAAACCTTGATATAGTGTGTAAATGCCTCGATTTAGAGTCCGGCGCAATTGCCGTCCTTAACCAAGTACATGGTAAAGAGGCGCTGGTTTTGGATAAGGCAAATTTGTCTGAGTTCTGTATTGGCAAAGGCAATAAATTATACAGCGCTGACGCTTTGGTCACTGCAGTACCGGGAATCGGCATAGGTATATTAACGGCAGATTGCGCGCCGGTTTTGTTTTATGATCATGAAAATCAGATTATAGGCGCAGCGCACGCCGGATGGCGTGGAGCTTTCAGCGGCGTGATTGAGTCTACTGTCTCCGCTATAAAAAGCCTTGGCGGTAAAAACATAACCGCTGCGATTGGACCTTGTGTACATCAGCAATCTTATCCGGTTGGACCAGATATGCTGGATCTGCTGCTTATCGCCGACAAAGATAATCAAAAATTCTTTCAGGTGAGTGAAGATGAAGCGCGCTATTTCGATCTGGTTGCATATACAAAAAGCAGGCTTATCAGCGCCGGTATCGCTAACATAGACACAATCGACATTGACGCTTTCTCCGATCAAAACTTTTTCAGTTATCGCAGAAACAGCTTAAGCGGAACATCTAACAACTGCGGCAGGCAAATTTCATTAATTTGCTTGAAGAGGCCTTAAAGGCATGGAACTTACGAAATTTCAGTTTACAATGCCCCGCTATAAAACGCGTCATACGTTATGCAAAGTAAATTGCTTGTAGTTGCCATCGACGGTCCTGCCAACAGCGGCAAGGGAACAATTGCCTCTGGCGTTACTGAGTTGTTAAACGAAGGCATATGCTCTCAAGGCTCTGTCGCCATAACGTCTATAAAGAGATTTGTTCACTTAGATACAGGTGTCCTATACAGATCTCTTGCCTACTTGCTGATAAAACAAAGAGGCAGCGTCAAAGAGATTGACAGTTCTATTGAGCGAGCCGCCCTCGCTTTAATTGCTCAAGGAGAGATTTTAAGAACGGTTGAGTGGCTGTCATCTATTTCTGATGTAGAACAAAGGGTTTTAATCCGCACTAGCGAGGTCAGCGAGGTCTCGTCTAAAATTGCGGTTATACCCGGCGTAAGGACTGGATTACTTGATCTGCAGCGTCACTTTGTCGCTAATCTTACAAAAGACTTGGCTGTGGCCATACTTGATGGCAGAGACATAGGGAGCGTTGTTTTCCCAAACGCTGTTTGCAAAATATACGTCACCGCTTCTGTTGATGTGCGTGCGAAAAGATATCAATCAGCCAATAAAATCGTTTCATTTGATCAGGCGCTAAAGGAAATTACCGAACGCGATGAAAGAGATAAAAACCGCTCAATCGCTCCACTGATCTGCGGTGACGACTATGTCACACTTGACTCTACCCGACTCTCACGAGAACAGTCTATTGCCAAAGCGCAAGAAATTATTCTAGAATCCCTCTCGTTAAATGGAGTCGTTTAAAGTTTTTTAATAATTTATGATTGATATTGAATGTATTTTTGGCTTAGATATCGGCTTCAGAAGCAAGACTGGTTTTTATCTCCCCCCCCCCCCCTTATGTAGCAAGGCTGGGTCATCGTCTCTGCAGAATGTGTGTGGTCTAGGCGCGTTCTCTGATGGTTCAGCTGCTGAAAAATTGAAAAAATTCCTCAAAAAACTATC
>JAIRYS010000011.1 GCA_031267535.1 Holosporales bacterium
AAATGCGGACGGAAAGAGTTCTTGTTCGGACTGGAACAGCCGGACAAAACTGCCATCACCGCAGCCAAGAAAAACATTGATGCAGATCTGCATTCGTCGAGAAGATCTTTGAGATTCCCAAAGCACTGGCAGCGTAGAGGTCAGGGGTTCGATCCCCTTCGACCGCACCAAAATACAATCCAGACGGATTCAGAGAAATATGATTTTGTGGGTAGGGATGGCTGGATTGCTTATGTTTATCGAGAATGTTTATTCAAACGAGTCTAATAAGATCTTTTTGCATGCGGATAATTTTGGTCCCAATATTGGTACCAGAGATTTGTGCATGGATGGCTCGATGTTGACTGATGTGGTATGCAGGAATGCTAAGGCGGGCGCTAAGGGGAAAGACAAGATTTATGCATTGACCGACGAGAAGGGGGTTATGTCTAGAAATCTATCCAAACGGAAATAAATTCTGGCGGCTTTACTACAGACGCGTAGGGGTAAAGAAGCGGATAGCGTTAGGGATGATCCTGAGGTTTTGTTGAAAGACGCTAGGGATAAGAGGGAGGAGCTCAGGAAGATAATCAGAGGTGGGGAAGACCCAGGTGAGATAAGGAAAAGAGGCAAGCTCGAGACTAGGGAAGCCGTACAGAACACGTTCAATAACATTGCGTGGAATGGCTTGGGAAGAAGAAAGGGTCAGCGACGGTGCGTCAGGTGTTTTTCTATTACCAGAAGGCTGGAGATGAATGTGCTGCCGTTCCTAGGCAGGATTTCAATTAAAAGGATATCGTCTAGAGATCTACTAGCGACTATACGCAAATTCGCATGTAGAAATCGACAAGTTGTTTTCCCAAAAGCCCGAATTTAAAGATATTTTACGAATATTGAAAAACGCTTCTGAGTAACGTTTGATGGGCAAGTTTTTCGAAAGGTTGTATTTGCTAATGGAGGAGGACTTGAATAATGTGACAGCCAAGACTCCGATAAAAGACGTTGAATTTGCGTTGAATTATCTGCGAGACATTAAGGTTAAAACTAAATCTACTGCGGGTTGGAATGATACGGAGTTCATTAACGTTCCCGAATATTTTTTTGTTTTTTTAAAAAAGTTTCTTATACTTAAAGAGTAGAAAGTGGAGGAGCGAGGGGCATTTGAGATGGCCCGATGTGCTCTGCGGTAATGTCGTGCTCACATCTGTCCGTGGCTATCGCATATGGCTCCAAAATTATCCGCATGCAAAAAGATTTTATTAGACTCGTTTGAATAAGCATTACCACTAAAACCTAACAAAACCAACCAAACTTGCACGAATTAATAATTGGTGCCGCCGGTGAGAATCGAACTCACGACCACACCCTTACCAAGGGTGTGCTCTACCACTGAGCCACGGCGGCATAAGGCTCAATAAAACGTTTTAGCGCTTTCTCGAGACTGCTATAAGAATCGGACACTTATATTACAAAAAACCGAGAAGGTACATAACCGTCTCGGTTTTTAGAATGCCCTAATGGCAATCACATGGAGCACAAAAAGCTATTGTTGTTGTCCCTGGAAAGCGGCTGCTTCCTTTGCAAATACCTTAACTTTAGATTGTACGATAAGGCGCTTTACTAAAGCTTGCATAGATTCCTGCTTTACAAGCTCAACCAACCTCGGTTGAGCCTCTTCCATTGTTGGGACTTTAGCGTCGCGGACGTCTTCAAGTTTAAATACCAAATAACCAGCCTGCACCTTTGCAGCACTTTTGGTGTATTCACCCGGCTTTAATTCGGTAACAACTTTTCTAACCGGCTCCGGAACACTACTGCCGAGCACATAACCTAAATCGCCGCCTTTCTCTCTGGACATGGAATTATATTGATCCGCAAGAGCAGCAAAATCGCCCCCCTTATCAAGCTTGCTAATAACTTCCTTTGCCGTATTTTCTTCGCGAACAAAAATATGCCTTATACGGTATTCTTTTTCTTTTGAAATTTGTTCGGATAGCTTTTTATAAGCGCTTCTGAGCGCCGCTTCAGTAATCTTTGCGGACACTTCTTTCTCAAGATATAATTCCATTAAGAGCTGATCCTGCAGGTCCTTAAGCCTAGTATGATAATTCTTATCGCGATCTATCCCTGCTTGCTTGGCGGCTATTTTTATAACCTCGCTACGGATTTTTGCATCCAAAACCATCAAAAACAATCTATCGCGATCTGGCACCTCTACCTTACGAGCCTTGGCCATATTCATGTACTGATTTACGGCTTTGTTTATTTCTGACCTGCGAATGACAGCATTGCCAATCGACGCAACGATCTCGTCGCCAGCAGATGCGTTCTGTTTGTTTTCAGGTTGGCCCGACTGATCGGCGCCTTCGGCATATGCAACCTCGCGGAGGTGCATCGATGCGAAAATGCCGATACATGATAAAGCGATTAAAATTTTTGTTTTCATCAAAGTGCTCTCAAATACCAAAACGATTCAGATGGGTGCAAGTGTACAACAAAACTAAGTTTTTAGCAAGCGCAAAAGTCGAAAACGCCTAAAATGGCCCAGAGCGCTTAGCTTTAAGAAGATTTTGGAATAATTTTTCCCAACTCGCAGCGATTTTTTTTGCGGCATAATTGTTTTGGATGTGCTTTTTTGCGTTTCTACCCAGCCGATCCCTCAACTTTGGATTCTGAATAAGCGTTTTCATCGATTCGGTCAATTGACGAACGTCGCCTGAGTTAATCAACAGCCCTGTCTCTCCTGGCTTTATCAGCTCATCTGCCCCGCTTATATTGCCGTATATTACCGGCAGGCCTGCTAGCATAGCCTCGCATAATGCGTTTGGGAATCCTTCGAACTTAGACGGCATCACGAAAATAGAACTTTTATACAGCGCGGAATATATGTCTTTAGTCGTACCGCATAGCTGTACGCGACCGCCTAAATTACAGCGGTTTATCTGTTGTTGAAGGTCATTTTTCTGCTTCCCTTCACCCCAAATTTCCAGTCGCCAGTCAGGGAAATCGTTTGCTATTTGCGAGAATGATTCGATAAGCAAACTATGCGCCTTTTGTTTATCAAGCCGACCAATTGCAATTATCAATTTCTCTCTATTGTCCTTATCACCCTTCAGATACGCTTCATCAGGTAAAATTATGGGGTTGGCAATCACATTTACGCGATTGCCGATGCCCTTGAATTGATTTTTAATTTTATTTGTTTGAACCACCAGTCGGTCAGCAAATCTGTATATAAAAAAGCCCAGCAGACTTAAAGTTTTAGATATTAATGAGTTATAGTATTCCTTAGAGATTCGTTCGCTGACTATTACTGAAATACCCAAATTAAGGCTTGCCACAAGAGTGGTAACATTCTGTCGCATAAGAAACGATACAATCACATCTGGTCTATAGTCTTTAATGGCTTTTCTAAGCCTTATTATCGACAATATGGTCCTTCTTAAAGAATCGGTGCTAATTAGCCTAACCTTCGGATGCAGAGTGTAGAAACAGTTTTCTGACTTATCTTGGATTACCGCCGTAACCTCATGACGCTGGGATAAGATCTTGGTAAGGATCGATATAACACGCTCAGATCCGCCTTGACGAAGGGTTGGTATGGTGAATAATAGCTTCATGTCGTCCAACCAGTTACACTTAAAATGCAAGATAAGTTAGTTCGTTTTGTAATTGGCTCAACCGGTATTGGCGGCGCTGAAAAACAGGTTGCCGCAGTTCTTCCTAAGCTGGCCGAAAGGGGGTGGAAAGCTCGTCTTGTGACGCTGAGCCCTGATGACGACGAGCTAGCAGCAGCGTTCTTTAAAAATGAAATCAATGTCATAAAACCAAAATCGTTTCGTTTTACAAGCGGCTTATTCGGAATAATGTGCAAATTTATATCCATTTTATCGCATTTGTATTCTGAGTTTAAAAATCGACCAGGCATTGTAACTGTATTCATGATGTCGCATTCAATTTTATTTGGCATGACGGCTTATTTTTTGGCACACAGCAAAGGAAAAAGGATTTTTAGCATAAGAAACACTATTGATCGCCAACATTCGTACTTTCTGAGAGCTTATGAGACATTTTTGTATAAATTTGCAGATTGTTTTGTGGTCAACAGCCACGAACTTGCCGAACAACTTATAGGGACAGATAAAATTCCGTCATCCAAGGTTCGCATCGTTAATAATGCGTTCGAATGTAATCAGTTTTCACATCAAATTAACCAACTTTCTGTAAGAAAAAAGTTGAAAATTGAAAATAAAACAAAAGCGCTGCTTATACTAGCAAGATTAGTCGCCTTTAAAGGCCACGATGATCTTCTGTACGCCTTGAGCATCGCCGAACAAAAGCTTTCGAAGCTTACAAGTGACAATTGGGTCTGTTTATTCGCGGGGGATGGGCCGGAAAAAGCGCGGCTTGAACAAAAAACTAAGCAATTAGGATTAGGTCGCTACGTAAGGTTTCTTGGAACCTGCAACAACGTAAATGAGCTGTTGGCCATTTGCGACCTGTTTGTTGCGCCTTCGCATTCAGAAGGGATGCCGAATACGGTCATTGAGGCGATGTACATGGGGAAAGAAGTTGTGGGAACCGACATTATGTGTATGCGCGAGCTAACCCAAGGGCTGTATAGGCTGGTTCCAATAAAATCTCCTAACAAGCTGGCCGAAGCTATAGTTGAGGCGATTAAAAACCCAAACCCTGCCGTCGGCGTGAAAGCAAAAGCTTTAATTGAGAAAAACTTCTCTATTGACAAGGCCGTAAGCGGATGGGAAAGAGTCATACAAAATCTTTAAATTTATAGGCGCTTAATAGCGTCGCATTAACACCCATATGAAGCTGGTAATAGTAGAGTCCCCCGCTAAAGCGAAAACCATAAACAAGTACCTTGGCGCTGGTTACAAGGTGATTGCTAGCTATGGCCATGTGCGCGACTTGCCGTCGAAGGACGGTTCAGTAGACCCTGATCATAAATTCGCCATGATTTGGGAAATCAGCGATCGCAGCAAAAAGCAGATCGACGCCATAGTGAAAGAGGCAAAGACTGCCAATGAGATACTGCTGGCTACCGACCCGGACCGAGAAGGCGAGGCCATTTCTTGGCATATCAAGGATATAATTCACAGCAAAGGCATAAAAGACAAGCCAATACAACGTATCGCTTTCCACGAAATCACTAAATCCGCCATAAACAAAGCGATAAACTCGCCCAGGGATCTTGATCAATCTCTTATTGAGGCCTACCTTGCGCGACGAGCGCTGGATTATCTTGTTGGCTTTAACATATCGCCTGTGCTGTGGAGGAAGCTTCCCGGAAGCAAATCTGCAGGCCGGGTTCAATCAGTTGCACTCAGGCTTATTGCCGATCGCGAGCTTGAGATAGAGGAATTTAAGCCTCAAGAATTTTGGACGGTCGAGGCTCTGTTCAAAAATGAAAAAGGCGATATTTTCCCGGCAAAGTTGACGGTTTTGAATGGCGAAAAGCTTGAGAAATTTTCGCTGAATAACGCTCAGCTTGCCTCCGCAGCGATTGCTTCTGTGGACGGGGGCAAATATAGGGTCGAAAATGTAGAGAAAAAATCGATCAAGCGCAATCCCTGGCCCCCTTTTATAACGTCCACTCTGCAGCAAGAGGCTTCAAGGAAACTTGGGTTTTCGTCAAAACGCACCATGCAGCTGGCCCAATCTCTTTATGAAGGCGCGAGTATAGACGGCGAGACGATCGGTCTTATCACCTATATGAGAACAGACAGCGTTAATCTGGCGAGCGATGCTGTGTCCGGTATACGTGAAGCTATAAATCAAGACTTCGGTGAAAAATATCTGCCCAAATCGCCTAGAGTGTTCCAGAACAAAGTCAAAAATGCACAAGAAGCGCATGAGGCTATACGTCCCACCAATGTGTTGATTTCGCCCTCGCAACTGCAAGGTAAGTTAGATAAAGATCTCTGGCGACTTTATGACCTTATCTGGAAGCGAACCGTTGCTTGCCAGATGCAGCAAGCGCTTATTGACCAGGTTATCGTGGACATCTGCGACTCTTTAGGCAAGCACGTCTTTCGCGCAGTTGGGTCGACTGTTGCTTTCGACGGCTTTTTGAAGCTTTATCAAGAAGAAAAGGATGACGATAAGGGCGATGACGGAGAAGGCGCTGTGCTTCCGCCGTTAAGTGCGGAGGAATCCGTAATTATCGAAAACCTTGATAAGAAACAGCATTTCACCCAATCGCCGCCAAGATATACAGAAGCCAGTCTGGTTAAACGATTAGAAGAGTTGGGGATTGGTCGCCCATCGACATATGCCAATATAATTCAGGTTTTGCAAGACCGAAACTACGTTCGTCTGGACAAAAAACGCTTTTTCCCAGAAGAGCGGGGCATGATCGTGAATACATTTTTGTTGAATTATTTTGCTAAATACGTCGAATATGATTTTACAGCCGATCTTGAGCAGCAACTTGATGATATATCCAATGCAAGGATCTCAAGGCTTAAGGTCTTAGACGACTTTTGGCAAGGATTTACAAAAGTTGTTGACGTTTCCAAAGAGCTCCGCATTACCGAAGTACTAAATTTAATAGAAGACAAGCTTAACCATCACCTTTTCCCGGTGAAAGATGGCGAAGACCGTAACAAAACCAGAGCCTGCCCAATGTGTGGCAGTGGGCGTGTCGGCTTAAAACTGGGGCGGTACGGCGCCTTTCTTGGGTGTTCGTCTTATCCGAAATGCTCGTTCACAAGCGCATTGTACGATAATACCGCCTCGTCTGCGGAGGCAGACGGCAGGGCTTCTGTGCCTGGTAAGTACGAACCTAAAGTTCTTGGCAAAGATCCAAACTCTGGTCAGAATATCACCCTTAGAAAAGGCCCTTATGGATTCTATGTCCAAGTAGGAGAGGCTGCAATCGGCAACAAAGGTAGCGTCAAGCGTGTTTCTGTGCCAAAGGCCATGGACCCTGAGCAAATTTCTCTGCCTCAGGCAAGGATTCTTATTAGTTTGCCGAAGATTCTGGGTAAACATCCAGATGATGGAAAAGAAGTGTCAATTGGCGTAGGCCGTTTCGGTCCATACGTCAGGCACGATAACAAATTCTTTTCCTTAGACTACGCTAAGCTGTTTTCATTATCGTCTGTCGACCAAGCGATTGCGTTAATAACTGAAGCGGCTAAAAATTCAAAAAGCAAAAAAACCACTTAAAATAAACCCTAGAGCCGTACAGGCGTTTTTTTTACAATCCCGTTTATTGACTTTTGATTATCGAGCATTTAGGGTGGCGCGATTAAGCAAATAGCCTACAAATAATGCAAATCTTTGAATTAACTAAGCGTTTAAAGAATCTCGTTTTGAATCCGCTAATACAGCTAATTATAGCGCTAGTTGTCGCTTCGACGTGTTATGACAAGCTGCAGCCGGATACCGTACGTTTCTTTCTTACAATCAGCGCTTGTTTGAAAGAGTTGCTGGCGTTTGTGTTGCCGTTTTTGCTGTTTAGCTTTGTAGCCGTCGCACTTTCATCTATACCAAAAGACGGGATGCTTTTTGTCCTAGGTCTCATGGTGGTTGTTTTTTTATCGAACTTCGTCAATGTTTTGTTATCAGGGACAGTAGGATTTCTGGTATTATCTGGCGCCGAGACGCATGTTATTCCAGAGCCAACGACAGCTTTCTTGCCGTTTTTCGACGCCAAGCTACCTCACATTGCAGAAACTGCAGAATCTTTATTCCTTGGTATAGCCGTTGGCTTAGTTAATTCGTTTCGCCCCAATCGTTATATCTCTGTCACCGTCAAGTTTGTGCACAGTTGCGTGATGAAGTTTATGAAGAACTTTTTTGTGCCGCTTTTGCCCATTTTTGTTGGCGGCTTTTTGCTGAAACTGCTTTCAGAAGGCAAAATGCTGGGCTTTGTCGGAAACAACACCAAAGTTTGCATTATAACCTGTGGATTTTTGTGGATTTATCTTGGGCTTTGGCTCTTGGCTGCCTCATCATTCAAATTTGGTCGGGCGATAGAGATATTTAAGACAACATTTCCAGCCATTGTCACGGCTTTCAGCTCTATGTCCAGCGCTGCGGCCTTGCCGTTGTCCTTGGGTGCAGCTGAAAAAAACACTAAAGATAAAATGCTGGCCGATGCGGTAATGCCGATTACCCTAAATTTTCATATGGTTGGCGATACGATAATCGTGCCGATTATGGCCTTAATGGTCATGCTCGCCTTCAATCATCCGCTGCCTAATGTGCACGATTTTGTATTATTCGGTTTGTTCTTTATCCTTAACAAATTTGCCGGCGGCGGCGTGCCAAGCGGTACTATAATGGTAACCGTACCAGTGCTGGAAAAATATTTGGGATTTGATAGCTCTATGACGGCGTTTATCATTGCGCTGTATGGGGTAATAGACCCAATCGCCTCATCCGGCAACGTAGCAGCCAACAACTTCTTTATAGTAATTTTCCAAAAAATCAGGAATCTAGCCAAAAAAAGCCGACATTGTACCCAGAACGTTTAATCGCATAATGTATCTCAACCCAACATCGCCAAACCTCACTCCAGGGCTTTGCTTATAGCGTCCACGGATGGGGAAGGAACGCTGCCATCAGCGCCAACATTATGGATTTTTGTTCTGTCCAAAGGCTCTTCGCGTAAAGCCTCATAGATCGAGCGTTTTTCGTCACTGCTGGGTGAGCCGGTATCCAAATCCACTCTTTGGAATTTAACGCCTTTTGGCACACGGAAAGGCGCGATTTTGTAGCAAGGACTTATATTCTCAAAAAACTTAATTAAAATAGGCAAGGGCAAGTTGGCCCCGAGGACTTTTTCACCTAGGCATTCCGGCTGATCGAAAAATATACATATGCCGACGACTAGGTTAGGGGTGTAGCCAAAAACCCAAGTATCGTCACTGTTGCTGGTGGTCCCAGTCTTACACGCAAATGGAAAATCAAAATGCCTGGCCCTTACTGCGCTGCCGCGTTTGGATGTTCCCTCCAAAATATGAGTGATTTGATAAACGCTTATTGCATCAAACATCTGTTCGGCGGCGTCTGTTATTTCTGGCGGCGTATCGGACATGGACCCGATGTGCATAGCCCCTTCGCATGTTCTGCCGTCGCTTTTAAATATCACGCGACCGTTTTTATCTTGTACTTGGTCGATAAACACAGGGGCGATACTTCTGCCGCCGTTGGCAAGAATACAGTAGGCGCGCGCCAGCTTCATAAGCGTGGTTTCACCGGCCCCCAAAACCGTCGCGGGGTAAATGTTAGGGCTTTGGAGAATGTCAAGTTTCTGTAGTGTTTCGGCAATGGCCTCCAGCCCAATTTCCTGAGACAGCGCAACCGTAGCATTGTTGATAGAGCGCTCAAGCGCGCTTCTGAGCGTTACGTCCCCATAAAATTTGTTGGTAACGTTATGCGGCGTCCAGGCTTCCTGACCCGGGCCGAGTTCAATGGACATAGGTTCGTCCCGGATTATGGAATTAGGCTCAAATCCGCAGTTCATGGCTGTTAAATATATGAACGGTTTGATTATAGAGCCAGGCTGTCTTACTGCTTGAGTTACACGGTCATATTCGCTGACGGCATAACTGTATCCGCCATGCATAGCCAACACTCGGCCGTTAAGCGGATTCATGACAATGATAGCGCCCTGAGCCTTGGGCAATTGCCTCAAGGCAAAGTTACCGTCTTTGATTGCTTCAACCCAGACGACGTCGCCATTTTTCAAAACGTCAGAAGGCGACTTAATTTGCGGCCCAAGCAGGCTTTTGCCCAGGCTTTTCCTAGCCCACTTAAGCTCCGACAATGGTATTTTGCCGGAAGCGCCGTTTGCTAACCTAATCTCAGCGTTGTCTTTGGAAAGCGTCATTACACATGCAATTGCCCAACCATTGTCCAACTTAGGCAGTGTCTGTACGATTTTTTTCAGTTCATCCGCGCATTTGGCCGAATCTATGTTGGCTATCGGACCGCGCCAGCCGTATTTGCGATCAAACTCTAAAATACCTTCGCAAAGGCATTGCTCGGCCAGGCTTTGAAGTTCCGGATCCAGAGTTGCATGTACGCTGTATCCGGCTTTATAGACATTATCTGAGCCAAACTTACTGATTAAAAATCGCCTTATTTCCTCAGTAAAATAGTCTGCTTTAAACAGCTGGCGCGCCTCAATTGGGGTAAGGCTTAAAGGTTCGTGTAGAGCAGCGTCAGCCTCCCCCCGAAATATAAATTTATTCGTAAGCATTCGGTCGATTACCCAATCGCGACGTTCTACTGCCCGCGCATAGTGCTTTTTTATGCTGTAATTAGCGGCCCCCTTCGCTAGACCAGCCAAATACGCGCATTCGCCAAGCGTTAACTCGTCCAAAGTTTTGTCAAAATACGATTGAGCGGCAACTGCAACGCCATAAGCAGCAATGCCATCAGCCCCAACGCCCAGATATATCTGGTTAAGGTAGAGTTCCAGTATTTTGTCCTTAGGGATAGAGGCGTCGATGACTACGGCCAAAAGGGCTTCTTTGATTTTTCTGATCCACGAAACCCGATTGCCAGTCAGCATGTTCTTAGCCACCTGCTGGGTTATTGTTGAAGCGCCGACCAAACGCCTGCCTGTACCAATATTGCCAAGGTTGACAATTGCCGCCCTTATAATCCCCAGAAAATCCAATCCTTTATGTTGGTAGAAGGTTTTATCCTCGGCTGCGAGGAAAGCGTCGATCAGTTTTTGTGGCACGACGTCGATTGGTACAAAAACTCGCTTTTCAATGAAATATTCTGACAAAAGCTTGCCGTCAACGGAGTAAACTCGACTTACCAGCGGGGGGGTATAGCGATCTATAAGTGAGTAATTAGGGATCGCCGCGCTGTAGTGTTTGACGGCAAACAACAACCCCATAGCTGCGCAAATTGACAGCATTATAAGCGTTGAACAAGTTATAGCGGTTGACCAAAAAAAATTGCGCAAAGACATGAAAGCTGCACGAAAATAAGCGGAAGCACTTTATCATAAAGTTTCAAGTTCAACTATTTCAGATTAGAGGGATTAGGCGCGCGCTGGTACGGCAAGCGTATCGACGCATAGATTCCCATTCTTGTACATGCAGGTAATTTGTTTTGGCTCTGGACACAGTTGGCAACATAGTGTAGCATCCGCCTTAGCAGCAACATGTCGAGGCATTTATGAGTAAAAGGACCTATCAACCAAGTAGGCTTGTGCGTAAGCGTCGTCATGGCTTTCGCTCTAGAATGCAGACTGTCGGCGGCAGAAGAGTTCTTCGTGACCGTCGCGCTAAGGGACGGATCAAATTATCCGCCTAGTTTGACTTGTCGTGCATAAATATCCACTTTAAACAAAATCTGCAGCAATGTATTAAGATCAAATCAGCTGTGTTTGTCGCCTTTGCGATTTTATGTCAGGGCTTTTCCCCCGATTACGCCTTAGGTTCAAAGAAAACGCAAACAGTCCTTGACAGGAAAGTCATTAGGGTACGCGGGCCTTTTATCCCTTCATGCGGTTCGGACAACCCGAAGCTTACTGTTGTTGTTTACAGCGATTGTCTTTGCCCAAAATGTTATAAAGTTCTGCGCGACCTCAGCGCTATAGCTAAAAAATACAAAAAAATCAGAATCGTGTATAAAGAACTTCCTGTACACGGCAGGCTGTCGCTGGATTGTTCTGCTATGGCGCTGGTCGCTCATTCCCAAGGAAAATATTGGGCTTTTAAAGCAAGCGCCGAACAGTATTTTAAAAGTATGGAAGAAAAGCCTAAGGCAATGCCAAATTGCTGGACTCCGGCGGTTCGTGCGGGCTTAGATATCAAGTTGGCGAAACAAACCATCAACAGCGCCGCCGTTGTACAGGAGCTTAAAGCAAACTTTGATGAAGTAATGTCCTTAATCCCTGATCCGGACACACCTGTAATCGTGCTGGGCGATACTGTGATAAAAGGCGCTTTGCCTAAAGATAAGCTAGACGGCATAATAAGGCAGAAATTGCGCTTGGGATTAGTTTTATGAAGCTTATACTTATTGACGGCTCTGGTTTTATATATCGGGCATTTTATGCGCTGCCAAAACTGACTAGCCAATACGACCAAACGCCAGTCGGCGCAGTGTATGGTTTTTGCCATATGATACTGTCGACTGCAAGCGCTCATAAGCATGATTACATCGCCGTTGTTTTTGACGCTGGCCGAAAAACGTTTAGGCACGAGATATACGCGCAATATAAAGCCAACAGAGGCGATATACCAGAAGACCTTGTTCCCCAGTTTCCAATGGTTAGGATGTCATGCGACGTCCTTGGTATCCCGCATATAGAAGAAAATGGAGTAGAAGCCGACGATCTAATCGCTTCCTATGCCGCCAAAGCCAAAAACTCTGGCTTGCTGACGGAAATTGTGTCGTCCGACAAAGACTTAATTCAGGTAATGGACAACAACGTTGCAGTTTATGACCCAATGAAGTCTCAATTTTTATCCGACGAGAGTGTTTTCAAAAAATACGGGATATGCCCGCATCAAATGATTGATTTTCAGGCGCTGGTTGGCGACGCCAGCGATAATATTCCCGGAATAGCCGGAGTTGGACCTAAAACGGCGTCAATGCTGTTGCAACAATTTGGATCGCTGGACAGGATATTTGCTAACCTTGACAAAATTACATCAATTAGGCTTAAGGAAAGGCTAGTCAAATACAAAGATGACGCTTACATTTCAAAAAAATTATCTACACTAAAAACCGATCTTAGTTTAAAGATACCAATAGAAAAGCTTGTCCGTCGCCCGATTTCCAATATAGCGCATGATTTTTTCAGCAAACACGGCTTTAATAACATAATCAAACGCTGGCTCTAGGACGATTGTTGTTTTTTGTTTTGACAAATCGCTTAAAAAATAATTTTTTGCAAAATAGCACAATGAAAAATATTTTTATTGCCAATTTATTTAAATGAATACGAGATAGTCCTTACAAAAATCAAAATAAAAGCTACAGAATTTATGGGACAAAAAACGCAAGGGGATGCAGAAGAAAAAATGAATATCTTAACGCGGGTCTTTATCCCTATTAAGCTTGGTGAAACATATACTAAGCGAAAGTTAACGCCTTAGTGTTTTTCGGAAGCGCCGACATTGTCTACTTTGTAAAAATATCTGGGCAATATTGAAGAGATTGCTACCGTTACAGGGTTGCGACTGGCAAATGGTAAAGTATTCGTTGAACACTGCAGCGACCTTGGCGTACCGCTCGAGACAGAGCAACCTGCCAGATGGGGATACATAGCCGGCGGAGTGAAGACTGAACCGAATATGTTAATACTAGCATCTCAAACACCGAAAAAATATTATGGCTCGGAAATTTCACCTTTCGCCAAATGGTACTACAGAGGGTTGTTAACGCCGCTTGTCCAAAATCTTGCTCCAGATCAAGACGCCTTTAGAATTCTTGTGGAGTTTCATCAAATGGAGGACTGATTGCCGACGAAATCGCCCTAATTACTTAAAAAATATAACTTTTTAGTTTTGTGCATAAAATATCGCTTTAATATTTCTGATTATCTGATAATAATTAACGAAGTTTTAAAACGATCTATTCCGTGCAAGATCCTTCTTTCATGTCGAGGGTATTGTGTGCCGTCGCTCAGCGATGGGCTTTCTGTAAACAAAACTGGAGCAAACAACAATGATAAAAGGCTTTACCGAGCGTAAAAGGCTACGTAAGCATTTCGGCAAAATTCAAGAAGTGATGGACATGCCGAATCTCGTTGGGTTGCAACGCTATTCCTACGAGCGTTTTTTGCAAGCCGATGTCCCGCCAGAAAACAGAGTGGAGGAGGGATTGCAGGCTGCCTTTAAGTCTGTTTTCCCGATAAAAGATTACTCCGGCCGAGCTCAAATAGATTTTCAAAAATATTATTTTGACGAACCAAGGTACGATGAGAATGAATGTCGTCAGCGTGGGTTGACGTTCGCAGTACCGCTCAGGGCGACTTTCAGATTGCTTATCTGGGACGTCAACGACAACGCCAGCAAGCGCTCTGTCCGAGATATAAAAGAACAAGACGTCTACATGGGCGATATTCCGCTTATGACGGCTAATGGAACATTTATTGTAAATGGCGTCGAGCGGGTTGTTGTATCGCAAATGCAGCGCTCGCCCGGGGTGTTTTTTGACCATGATAACGGCAAAACCCACGCGTCCGGTAAGTTTTTGTTTGCTGGGCATGTGATTCCTTATCGCGGATCCTGGCTGGATTTTGAGTTTGACGCCAAAGAGTTCATCAACATTCGCATAGACCGTAAACGCAAACTTCCCGTGACAACTTTGCTGATGGCGTTGCTGTCTGACGAGACTGAAAAGGCGATGCTTAAAGCCGAAAAAGCTGGCAAACCGTTCGACAAATCCCAAGCGTGCGGTATGAGCAAGGAAGAGATTCTCTCTTGTTTCTACAGAAGGATACGCTATCGACACAATAAAGGCGAAAACTTCTGGCGAGGAGAGTTCTTCCCGGCGGCGCTTGCAGGTGTAAGTTTGGATAAAGACTTAGTCGACGCCAAAACGGGCGAGGTTGTGCTTAAAGCTGGCGCTAAGGTTAACAATAAAGTCCTGTCAAAGCTGGAATCGACCGGCTTGAAAGAATTGGTTGTTCAGCCGGAAGATATTATTGGCAGATATAGCGCAGTTGATATCGTAAACATGTCCAACGGGCTAGTTTTGGTAGAGGCCGGGGATGGACTGACTGAAGAAAGCCTTAAGCTTTTGGAAGAACATGGAGTTAATGAGCTGGACGTCCTGTTTATCGACAATATGCATGTCGGCGGATACATACGGAATACCTTGGCGGCCGATAAGAATAACAATCGGGAAGAAGCGCTTGCAGATATTTATCGAATAATGCGCCCGGGGGATCCCCCAACCATAGAAGGGGCAGAGTTGCTGTTTAGCGGGTTGTTTTTTGATTTCGAGCGATACGATCTGTCTGCTGTTGGGCGCGTAAAGCTTAACGCTAGACTTGGGTTTGAACACGCCGACACGCCGAGGGTGCTTACCAAAAGGGATATTGTAGCCGCAGTGAAGATCTTGCACGATTTGAAAGACGGAATAGGAGAGATTGACGATATAGATAACCTCGGTAACCGAAGAGTGCGCGCCGTTGGCGAGCTGCTTGAGAATCAGTTCCGTATAGGGTTATCCAGAATAGAGCGCGCCGTGCGAGAAAAGATGGGCGGCGTTGAGATAGAGAACGCCATGCCTAATGACGTTATTAATGCAAAGCCGGTCTCGGCTACTGTAAGGGAATTTTTTGCCGGATCGCAGCTGTCTCAGTTTATGGATCAGACCAATCCGTTGGCTGAGGTAACCCATAAAAGGCGAATTTCTTCGCTAGGGCCAGGGGGGCTGTCTCGTGATCGCGCTGGGCTTGAAGTGCGTGACGTTCACACAACTCACTATGGACGAATCTGTCCGATTGAGACTCCAGAAGGTCCGAATATCGGTCTTATAAACTCATTAGCAATCTTCGCCCGCGTTAACAAATATGGATTCATTGAAACGCCGTACCGCAAGGTAAGCGACGGCGTCGTAACGGACGAGATTGTATACCTGTCCGCTTTGGAAGAAGCAAAATATACAATTGCGCAAGCTAATTCAGAGATTGCAGCCGACGGTAAGCTGATCGACGAATTAGTAGTGTGCCGTAAAAACGGAGATGTAATTACTGTTTCGCCAAAATCGATTGATCTTATGGATGTTTCGCCTAAGCAGGTGGTTTCTGTGGCGGCGGCGCTTATACCGGCGCTTGGTAACGACGACGCCAGTCGTGCTTTGATGGGATCAAACATGCAGAAACAAGCAGTGCCGCTTCTTAAAAGTCAAGCGCCGCTTATTGGTACGGGCGTTGAGTGCGCAGTTGCAAGGGATTCTGGCGTGACAATCGTAGCTAGGCGAGATGGAGTAGTCGATCAAGTCGACGCCAATCGCATCGTTATAAAAACAACAGGCAAACGCAGCTTTTCGTCAGTTGGCGTCGATATATATAACCTTCGCAAGTTCGAATGTTCTAACCAAAACACCTGCATCAATCAGCGACCTTTGGTCGGAAAGGGCGACATGATAAAGACGGGGGATATCATCGCCGACGGCCAGTCAACAGAGCTGGGCGAGTTAGCCCTTGGCGAGAACGTCTCGGTGGCGTTTATGCTTTGGCAAGGATTGGGGTTCGAAGACGCGATTATAGTCTCTGAAAGGTTGGTTAGTAATGACCATTTTACTTCGATGCATATTGAAGAGTTCGAGGTTATAGCTCGCGACACCAAGCTTGGTAACGAAGAGATTACCAGAGACATCCCCAATATAAGCGAAGAGACTTTGCATAACCTCGACGAAGCCGGAATAGTGTACATAGGCGCAGAAGTAAAGGCCGGCGATATTCTGGTGGGCAAGATCACCCCTAAAGGCGAATCTCAATTGTCGACGGAAGAGAAACTGCTTCGCGCAATATTTGGCGAGCGGGCGTCTGACGTGCGGGATACGTCGTTACGAGTTTCACCAGGGGCAGCGGGCACAGTCATCGACGTTAAGGTGTTCTCGCGCACCGGGCTTGAAAAAGACGAGCGCGCTTTGGCTATTGATCAAGTCGAAATTGATCGCCTATCCAAAGATTTTGAAGCAGAAAAGGAGATTATAGAAAAAGATTTTTATTTCAGACTTTCAGAGCTGCTTAAAGGCGAGACTGTGTCTGCTGCGCCGGACAAAAGTTTGGTTGGCAAGAAGATTACAGCGGCCATGTTGTCCACCCTTGGAAAGAGCAAATGGCGTCAGCTTGAAATAAAGAGCGAGGAAGCGGCCAAAGACATAGAAAAATTGATCAAACAATTCGATTCGATAGCCGAAAATCTTAAGAAAAAATTCGACGATCGGATTGAAAAGCTGCGTAGAGGGGATGATTTAGCGCCTGGCGTTCTTAAAATAGTGCGGGTGTACGTGGCTGTTAAACGTAAGGTTCAACCAGGGGACAAGATGGCCGGTCGTCATGGGAACAAGGGCGTTGTCTCAAAAGTAGTGCCGATCGAGGATATGCCGTATATGGAGGATGGGACGCCTGTAGACATAATCCTTAACCCGCTTGGTATCCCGTCGCGTATGAACATCGGTCAGGTTCTTGAGGCTCATCTTGGCATGGCTGCGCACGGCCTGGGTAAGCAGATCGAGAAAACCTTGCTTAGTATGACTGGAAATGAAGAAAGTCTAGACGTTATAAGGAATAAACTTAAAGAGGTATATACGTCGAAATCAGATAAAAAAGAGTTGGATAAACTGGATGACGGCGAGATTGCGGAATTAGCGGTTAACTTAACTAAGGGCGTGCCTATGGCAATGCCGGTGTTCGACAGCGCCAGTAATGACGAGGTTTCTGAGAATCTGAAGGCGGCTGGGTGCAATCCTACCGGTAAGGTCCGCCTTATCGACGGAAGAACCGGCGAGTACTTTGACCGCGAGGTTATGGTTGGTTATCTTTACATGATCAAGCTTGACCACATGGTCGATGACAAAATGCATGCGCGGTCTGTGGGCCCTTACAGTTTGGTCACTCAGCAACCCCTTGGCGGCAAGGCTCAGTTCGGGGGGCAGCGTTTTGGTGAAATGGAAGTTTGGGCGCTTCAGGCATATGGCGCCGCTTATACCCTGCAGGAAATGCTTACAGTTAAGTCAGATGATGTGGAAGGGCGAACCAAAGCCTACGAAACCATCATTAAAGGCAATCAAAACATAGAGCCTGGTATGCCAGAGTCGTTTAATGTTCTAGTGAAAGAGCTGAACGCTTTGGCGTTTAATCTTGAATTCTTGGAAGGCAACGCTTAGGAGGAAAGACGCGATGGCAGAGCAGCTACACAGAATTTTCGGTCAAGTTAATAAGATAGACAGCTTTGACGCTATCAGGCTTTCTATTGCCAGTCCGGAAAGGATAAGATCTTGGTCTTACGGAGAAATCAAGAAGCCCGAGACCATAAATTACCGAACATTTAAGCCAGAAAAAGACGGCCTGTTTTGCGCGAAAATCTTTGGTCCGGTAAAGGATTATGAGTGTTTATGCGGCAAATACAAGCGCATGAAGTATCGTGGCGTTATCTGTGAAAAGTGCGGCGTTGAAGTGACTTTATCTAAAGTGCGTCGTGAACGTATGGGGCATATCGAGCTTGCATCCCCGGTTGCGCATATATGGTTCACTAAATCCATGCCAAGTCGGATTGCTTTGATGATCGATATATCCGTTAAGGAAATGGAGCGGGTTTTATACTTTGAAAGCTTCATAGTAATAGAGCCTGGTTTGACGCCATTGCAGCAGTATCAACTGCTTAATGAAGATGAATATTACAACGCCATAGAGGAATATGGCGAAGACTCGTTTACCGCGGGCATTGGGGCAGAGGCGCTTAAATCAATTTTGGCGTCGATTGATCTTAAAGGTGAGCTGATCAAGCTTCGTCAAGAGCTTAATGACTGCCAATCTGAAATACGGCGCAAACGCATCATAAGACGGCTGAAATTGGCAGAAGGCTTCGTCAAGTGGGGTACCAGGCCAGAGTGGATGATTCTTGACTGCATTCCGGTAATTCCGCCGGAACTTAGACCTTTGGTCCCGCTGGATGGCGGACGTTTTGCGACCTCTGACCTAAACGATTTGTATCGGCGGGTCATAAACAGAAACAACAGATTACGTCGACTGATAGATTTACGTGCTCCGGATATTATCGTTCGCAACGAAAAGCGTATGCTTCAAGAAGCGGTCGACGCTTTGTTTGACAATGGCCGACATGGGCGGGTTATCACTGGGGCAAATAAACGTCCATTTAAATCTCTGTCCGATATGCTTAAAGGCAAGCAAGGCCGATTTAGACAGAATCTGCTTGGTAAGCGAGTGGACTACTCTGGCCGTTCGGTGATCGTTGTCGGCCCGACCCTAAAACTTCATCAATGCGGCTTACCTAAAAAGATGGCGCTTGAGCTTTTTAAACCGTTCGTATACGCCAAGCTTGAGAAATATGGCCATGCCATAACGATAAAAAACGCTAAACGCATGGTGGAAAGAGAGCGTGACGAAGTCTGGGACGTTCTGGAAGAGGTTATCCGCGAGCATCCGGTTTTACTGAACCGCGCGCCTACATTGCACAGGCTTGGTATTCAGGGGTTTGAGCCAGTTTTGGTTGAAGGAAAAGCTATCCAATTGCATCCACTGGTGTGCGCTGCCTTCAACGCTGACTTTGACGGTGATCAGATGGCTGTGCATGTGCCTTTGTCTGTTGAAGCTCAGCTAGAGACCCGCGTCTTGATAATGTCTACCAACAACATTCTAAATCCGTCGAGTGGTAAGCCGATCATAGTGCCAAGCAAGGACATCGTGTTAGGCATATATTATCTTACGATGGCTCGCGAGAAAGATCCAGGCGAAGGCAGTCTGTTTGTCGATATAGGCGAAATAGAACAGGCCCTGCAGCAAAAGCAGATAACCCTTCACTCAAAGATAACAACCAGAGTTCGTCTGACAAACATCGACGGAACGGACGGGCTGGAGCGTGTAGAAACAACCGCCGGCCGAGTAATGTTCTTTCAAATACTGCCAAAGCATGTTGATTTGCGTTTCTCTTTGGTTAACAAACACTTTGCGAAAAAAGACATAGACGCTTTGATTGGCGAGGTCTATCGCTATTGCGGGCGTAAAGAAACGGTGATTTTTGCTGATCAGCTTATGCAGTTGGGATTCACATATTCTACTGTATCGGGGCTGTCGCTTGGCAAAGATGACTTTATCGTACCTAAACAGAAAGAAAAAATTGTCAACGAAGCTCGCAAGCAAGTGGCAGAATTTGAGCGTCAGTACATGGACGGTCTTATCACTTATGGCGAGAAGTACAATAAAGTTGTTGACGCCTGGTCCCAGTGTACGGACAAAGTTGCAGAGGCCATGATGGCAGATATATCGAAGGTCAAGCCCGGCGAGCCGGAGAATCCGATGTACATGATGGTACATTCTGGGGCGAGAGGTTCGGCCGCTCAAATGCGACAAGTATCTGGAATGCGCGGTCTTATGACTAAACCGTCTGGGGAGATTATCGAAACGCCGATTATGTCCAACTTTAAAGAAGGGTTGTCAGTGCTTGAGTACTTCAACTCAACACATGGAACTCGCAAGGGATTGGCCGATACTGCTTTAAAGACAGCCGACTCCGGTTATCTTACCAGAAGGTTGGTTGACGCGGCTCAGGACTGTGTTGTAGTCGAAGGTGATTGCGGTACGCATGACGGCCTAATCATCTCGGACGTTGTCGAGGGAGAAGAGGTTGTATCGTCCATGTCAGATCGTATTCTTGGCCGCGTTGCCGCCGATGATGTAAAGCATCCAGATGACGATATCGTCATTGTTTCGGCTGGTGAGATGATAGACGAAGTCTGTGTGGACAAAATTGCTTGTGCCGGGGTTACTGAGGTGAAAGTCAGGTCTGTTCTTACCTGTGCAGCTAAGCATGGCGCCTGCGCCAAATGCTATGGTCGGGATTTGGCTTGTGGAGCCTTGGTCAGCGAAGGAGAAGCCGTTGGCGTCATTGCTGCGCAGTCCATTGGCGAACCGGGAACTCAGCTGACGCTTAGAACCTTCCATATAGGAGGGGCCGCACAACGCGGGGCTGATAAATCCTCGATTGAGGCTTTGACAGACGCTAAAGTGAAGGTTAAGGCCAGAAAACTGGTTAAAGACAGAGGCAATCGGAAAATCATAACCAATCGGTTTTCTGAGGTCGCGCTTATCGATGCAAAGGGTAAGGAAATTGCATCTTATAAACTGCCATATGGGTCGTTCTTGCTAGTTGACGATAAAGACCAAGTTAAGCGCGGTCAGAAATTGGCCGAATGGGATCCATACATACTTCCAATCATTACCGAACAATCGGGGCGCGTGAAGTACATTGATCTCATAGACGGCGTATCTATACGTGAGGTTACTGATGAAACGACAGGCGTTTCCACTAAAGTAGTGGTCGATTGGCGTCAGCAAACTGTCGGTGGGGTGGACATTAAGCCGCAAATCTTAATCGTTGACAGCAATGGCAATCCTATAATTCTGTCAAATGGTCAAGAAGCGAAATACTACATATCTGTCGACAGCATTATCTCCGTTAATAATGGCGAGGAAGTTCATGCCGGCGATATTTTGGCTCGTCTGCCTCGCGAATCAGGCAAAACGCGAGACATCATTGGCGGCCTACCCAGGGTATCCGAGCTGTTTGAGGCTCGCGCGCCAAAAGATCGCGCAGTAATCAGCGACTTTGATGGTACGGTTGAATTTGGCAAAGACTATAAGGGTAAACGTCGGATTTTGATTACTTCAACCAATAAAGAGCTTCCTCCAGCAGAGTATATGGTCTCGAAACTTAAGCACGTCACCGTGCAAGAGGGAGATTTGGTCAAAAAGGGCGACGTCATTATTGACGGAGACCTCGCTTTGCAAGACATACTACAAACCATGGGCGTTGAAGCGCTCGCTAGCCATTTTGTTAATGAAGTCCAAAGCGTTTACCGTTTGCAGGGCGTATACATAAACGATAAGCATATCGAGGTTATTTTGCGTCAAATGCTGCAAAAAGTAGAGATTCTTGACGCCGGTAGCACTTCGCTGGTTGTAGGCGAGCTAATAGACAGGCTCGACATAGGCGCTATAAACGATCAAGCGATTAAGAATGATGGGACTCCTGCATTTTACAGGCCAATTCTGCAAGGAATAACCAGATCGTCCTTACAGACTAAGTCGTTTATCTCTGCTGCGTCTTTCCAAGAGACAACCCGCGTGCTGACAGAAGCTGCTACCATGGGTAAAGTTGATGAACTTACTGGGCTTAAAGAGAACGTTATGGTTGGTCGCTTGATACCGGCGGGAACCGGCCATGCCGTCAAAAAAATCCGCAAAGCCGCCGAACTTTTAGACAACGCCGTATCTTCAAGTGTAGCTGCTTGATATATCAGGAAAGGGCTAGGCAGCAACGTTGCAGAAAGTAACGAAGGCAAGCGTAGTCATAAATGAGCGGATATCTAAGAAAGGCCAGGATTTACTTTCTAGAAAAAAGCTCCAACATGTCCTCATCTGGTCACTGCTACTGGTCACTGCTACACATACCAAGCCGATCAAAGCAGGATTAACAATGACGACAGGCATACTCCCTAGACGGGCGAATGTTTAAGAAATAGCTGAGCTCGCCTCCCAGGAAAACTTTTGCATGTTATCATCTAATCACGATCGTACGTGTACGGTCGGTCGATTGAGGTAAGATTAACCAACGACAACGCCCTGCAGAGAGGGCCGCGCTTAGGTTAAACCAGTTTTACTACGGCGATTCTTTTTTTGCCGGCAGACAGGCGTAGGGTAGAGTTCTCGTCAAAATGCTCAGCTTTAATAATCAAAATATCATCAAAAACTGGCTGATCATTCAGGTAAGCCCCTTTACCCTTGATCAAACGTCTTGCTTCGCTTCTGCTTGATACTAGGTTGGTCTTCACAAAAAGGTCAACTATTGACTGGCGTCCAATGGTGATCTCGCGGCTCATCTCGTACACCGGGCCGTTCAAGAATTCGTTAGTGGTTATTACGGGACCGTCGCCAAACAGACTTTGAGTTGTGGTTCTTACTGCTTCAAGATTCTCACGCCCGTGGGTCAGCCTGGTAATTTCATCCGCCAGAATTATCTTCGCATCATTCAGGCTTTGGCCTTGAAGTTGCTCTAAACGCTGTATCTCATCGAGCGGTAAATCAGTAAACAAACGCAAAAACCTGCCAACATCGCGGTCGTCTGTGTTACGCCAATACTGCCAAAAATCATAAGGCGAAAGCTTATCTGTACACAGCCACACAGCCCCATCTGCGCTTTTGCCCATTTTTTTGCCGTCGCTGGTTGAAAGCAGCGGAGTAGTTAAGCCATAAGCGCTTGCCGACCTGGCGCGACGGATCAACTCGGTTCCACAAACGATGTTACTCCACTGATCAGATCCGCCTATTTGCAGCTTGCATTGATATCTGTCAAACAGCTGCAAAAAATCATAGGCCTGCATTATCGAATAATTAAGCTCTAGCAGGCTTAGCGGTTGCTCGCGTTCCAGCCTGGACTTGATGGTGTCAAACGTCAGCATCCTGTTGACAGAAAAATACCTGCCAACATCTTTCAAAAAGGAAATATACCCAAGCTTATCTAGCCAATCCGCATTGTTTACCAGCAGCGCATCGTCTGCGGATTCACCAAATTTAACGTAAGGCTCAAGGCATTTTTGCAATCCATCTGCGTTATAAGCAATCTCCTGATCGGTCAATATAGGCCGAGCAGCGTCCCTTCCGGATGGATCGCCAATTTTAGTCGTCGCCCCGCCAATAAGCAGTATTGGCCTGTGTCCATGCTTATGAAGCAAACGCAGTATCAGAATCTGCACAAGGTGCCCAACGTGAAAGCTGTCGGCCGTAGCGTCACAACCTATATAAAAAGTGATCTTTTCCTTTGACAGAAGTTCGTCAAGACCATCGATATCAGTACATTGATAGACAAACCCACGCTCGTAGGCCTCTTGTAAGAACGAAGACCTAAAGCTACGAGACATTAACAACCTTTTTCTGACCGCGATTCAACTCTGATACCAGATAGCTTTTGATATGGGAAGAAAGCGCTCCAAGATTTTCTTTAAAGAAGTGGTCTGCTTTTTCCATGATTACATAATTAATATCAACTTTTTTTTGAGCTTGAATTTTCTTCACCAGCTTGGTGACCTCTTCGGTAGAGACAATATCGTCGCTGTCCCCTTGAACGACCATCCCAGGAATAGGACATGGGGCCAAGAAATTAAAATCGTATAGGTTAGCAGGAGGGGCAACCGCAACAAAATTTCTGATTTCTGGGCGTCGCATAAGTATCTGCATAGCGACCCATCCGCCAAACGAGAATCCCCCTACCCAAAGTTCGCGTTGTCCAGGATTAACCATCTGAACCCAATCAAGAGCCGCTGTTGCATCAGCAATCTCTCCTTCGCCTTTACCACACTCGCCTTCCGATCGACCAACCCCGCGAAAATTGAACCTTATGACAGAAAATCCAGAATCGGCAAAAGCCCTGTAAATTGTAAAATTTACCTTGTTGTTCATTGTGCCGCCTTGCTGCGGATGCGGGTGCAGCACAATCGCCAGCGGAGCAGATGTGGATATATTATGGTGATACACCCCCTCTATTCGGCCGCAAGGGCCATCAAAAATTACCTCTGGCATACGTAACCTCCTGGTATTAGACTGTGCTGATTGGGCAAGGTTTGTACATTTATTTAACACTATGCTACTAGCATGTTTGGCTGCAAAAAGCAACAAAAGTGAGAAATATTTACCTCGATAACCAAGCGACAACCCAATGCGACCCTCGCGTTCTTGAGGTTATGCTGCCGTATTTTTGTGAGATTTATGGCAATCCAAGCTCTGATCATGATTTTGGTTACCAAGCCAACGCAGCTTTAGAAAAAGCGCGTGAGCAAACTGCCCAAATCATTGGCGCACAAGCCAAGGATATTTTGTTTGCTTCAGGGGCGACCGCGGCTGTTAATACCGCCATCATTGGCTGCGCCAGATTTTATGGCAAAAAACGCAACCATATTATTACCTCCGCTATCGAACATAAATGCGTACTTGAGTCCTGCAAAGCTCTGCAGGAAGAGGGTTTTGAAGTAAGTTATTTAAAGCCAACAATTGACGGGATTATCGAACCAGGCGCTGTTGAGCGGCTTATAAGCGATAAAACGCTGCTGGCGTCAGTAATGGCGGTTAATAATGAAATAGGCACAATCCAACCGATACGCGAGATTGGTAATATCTGCCGGTCACACGGGGTGATTTTTCACACTGACGCCGCTCAAGCGATTGGGAAGATTGATATAGACGTTGAAAAGGACAATATCAGCATGCTGACCCTCTCTGGGCACAAAATTTATGCCCCTAAGGGGGTAGGCGCTATATATATCAGCTCATCCCCAAAGATAAAGCTTCGTCCGCTGATTTTTGGCGGTGGGCAAGAGCGCCAGCTTTTTCCGGGCACAACATCGGTTCCTTTGTGCGTGGGGCTTGGGCGAGCTTGCGAGCTTATGCATACTGAAATGCACGAAGTCAACGACAACATCAGCCGTATTAAATCTAGATTTTTTGATTATATAACCAAAAATATTGAGCAGGTTTACCTCAATGGCCACAAAGATAAGCGCGTTCCACACAACCTGAACATGTCGTTTGCTGGGGTGGAGGGGGAAAGTTTGATGATGGCTATGCCCGAAGTGGCTGTTTCATCCGGATCAGCATGTACTTCGGATACGCTGGAGCCATCCTACGTGCTTAAGGCGATGGGCATAAGCGAAGATCTGATACATACGGCTATACGGTTTGGGTTTGGCAGATTTACCACTGAGGATGAGGCTATGTACGTTGCTCAAAAAATCGCGGAAAGCGTCAAAAAACTCAGGTCTATGAGTCCTATATACAAAAGATCATCTGCCATCGTTTGATTTTTGCAAATTATATACAATCAAGTAAAATAATAATTGACATTTGTGACGTATTAAGGTAAATAAGAAGCGGTAAGTATAATATGTATGGAGGTGGTGAATGTTATCATTTAATGATATAAGATGTGTATGTGGTATTTGTTTTATTGCTTTAGGATACTGTGGTGGAGTGTGTGGAATGATGGATGAAGGTGCTACTATTGCGGTTGTTGAAAATGTAGGCGCTAGCTATATCAGTGGCCTAGAGTATAGTGAAGACCAAGGGATTGGTTATTATCACAAGCGTTTTTACGAAGAGGGTGATTACGTTGTCTCGCTTGGCAAAGCAACTTTACAAGAGGTTTTGTATTGTTTAAGATCCGGTGAGAATGCCGTAGGTTTTAGATGCCTTCCACAGAATGAAGATGAAATGAAAGAATACACGCAAGCCTGTGTTGATGACGAGCCGAACAGAGGAGCAAAGCTTTCTGGAGCGTTTTGGCAAACCACTCGAGAAATCTTATTCGCAAGTATGGGAAATCATGATGCTATTGGGCCATTGTTCGATCGACTTAATTTATTCGCAGACCTTTTGAATAGCAGTTCGCTCAGTAGTGATGATTTTCTTAGGCACAGTATCATCGATGCTATGTTATTTTGGAATCTTGGGTATGAATTTACTGAATTGAAGCGACTTGTGACTGATAATGGTTTAAATGAAGAAGACTTTGCGATCGACGATTTGCGAAATAGATTAAACGCCTTGCGTGATAAACTTGGAAGGCCTGGGAGTTTCTGAACTATTTTTAGAGATAGTTTTCCCCGGTGTCCTTTCCGCCCCCCCCCCCCCTCCAGCACTGTCTGCTGGTTTTTTGTCCCTTGTCTGATTTTCGTCGGCAGCGTAAACAATAAAGTATATTCTATATAAATAACAGACGATCAACAAATTAGGGTCGCATGACATCGGGCGAAATCATCGCGATATCTACGTCGAGTACGCAAGAACCACAGCTGCCGCAGCAACTGCAGTTTTTTATGCGCTTATTAAATACTGAAACTTAAGAATTTCTGCTATCTCCGCCAATAGTCATCTCTCCTGTCATCTCCCCTATAGTAGTCATCTCTCCCAAATAAGTCATCTCCGAAACGTATGCGGTTAGGTGGTCTGTTTCCGTCATCATAGCCATATCTCCCAAATGAGTCATCTCTGGGACGTCCGCGGCTAGGTGGTCTGTTTTCGTCTTTGGGTTTGGCAAACTCAGCTCTCAATTGTCTGTTGTTACAACAAGCGCTGTTAAGACTCGTAATCGCTCGCTCGGCTGTCTCTGGGGAGTCAAACTCAACAAAGCCAAAACCCCTCGACTCGCCAGTTGATTTTTTCAAAATCTTAGTGCTTAACATTCCACCGTACCCGCTACACAATGTGGCAAACTGCTCTTCCGTGACATCATACGGTATATTGTAAACAATAATTGTTGATTTTTTTGGTGGATTGGGGTAAACAGTGCCAACGTCGCCCTTTATACTATCGGGACTTCGTTTTAAATGCACGCTCAATTCGAGCGTCTGCACTTGTTGTTCCCCTACGTAGTCCCCAAGCACCGTCTCTCTTACTATATTCTTTAATTGTCCATCCTGCTTCTGGCGGGCGAAACCCGAGAGCAAGCATAGAAACATTAAAGTCAATTTCTGTTTGGTGCGCCAGTTGTGGGTCGGCATCTGCATATTTCGCGATTGCTTGCAGCATTAACCGGAGATTTTCTGTATTAAAATCAATCGTTGTGTGCTCGTTTTTGCTAAGGCCAGATAAATACCACAATACTCTATTGTCATCGCCATCAAAATGCGGGGTTATGTGGTGTATTAATTTAAAGAGTTCAGCTGAATTATTTGTGCTACTAATACGATTTTCCCATGTTGCTGGTTCTCCGTATCTACTTGACCAAGCATCATTAGAATTTGTGCCAAGTAACACTACAAGCATCAAAAATAATTTGATTAATGTGCTGTAATAATATTGTTTTATCATTTTTTCACCTATCTTTTTATTTTATAGATCAAATGTTAAAATAATATTTATATTAGACAAAAATTAAAGATGTTATATAATTGCTGATTCATATTTGAGTAGCCAGCCAACTAAAATTGTGTTTTGTAATCATGTTTTGTTTTAAACTTGCCGCAGTTTATTTTTGTGCGGTTGGATTGTGAAAGGTTTTATAACTTCTGCTGTTTTCTTGGTCGCAGCGCTTTTGGCCTTTTTGTTAGGCGGACTGTTACCTGACTATGTTAGCGCGTTTTTTTACTCAATAAGCCTTCTTATTAAAGAGTGCATGATCTTTGCGCTGCCTTTGGTCATATTTTCATTGATCTTTACATCTATCTGCAGGATTGGCGTTGGCTCCGTAAAATCTTTGGCCATAGCAATCCCGCTTATAGTGGGTTCAAATTTCGCTAACACACTTATTGCTTATTTCCTTGGCGCATCTTGCATCAACGCTGGTCTTATATCGTCGATTGATACAATTTCTGCAAGCGGCGCCGCTTCTTTCGCGCCGTTGTTTTGTTTCTTATTGCCTAAGATTATTTCAAACGACTTCGCTTTAGTATCTGCGGTTATATGCGGCGTTGTTTATGCCGCAATAGCTCGGCGAGACTTAGGGGCAAGGCTTGACGTGAATATTCGCAAAGCACACGAACATTTCTCTCGTTTTTTGGAGACCTTCATAAGAGGTTTCTTTAAAGTTTTAGCGCCATTAATGCCTCTTTTTATATTTGGGACAATAGTAAAACTTAGTCGAGACGGAATAATTTCGCAGATTTTGTCCGAGTATTTGATGATCATGGCAATCTTTTTTATTTCTGCATATGGGTATGTGCTTGCGCAGCTTTTTATTCTGTCGACTGGCAGCTTAAAAAGATGCGGTAATTATCTAAAGAATATATTGCCGGCAGTTATAACCGGATTTGGGGCTATGTCAAGCGCAGCGGCGTTGCCTTTATCGATTAAAGCTGCTGAAGAAAATTCCACCAACCGAGATAATGCGCGCATTATCGCCCCATGCTCGGTGAATATTCATTTGGTTGGGGATTGTTTTTTTATACCATTTATTGCGTTGGTAATGCTGATCTCCTTCGGTAAAGACTTGCCGAGTTTTACAACGTACTTAATTTTTGCGGCACATTTTGTTGCAGCTAAGTTCGCTGTAGCCGCAGTCCCTGGCGGCGGCATTCTTGTGATGTTGCCTGTATTGCAGAAATACCTTGGATTTAATGCCGATATGCTAGGATTGCTTACCGGTTTGTACGTCCTTTTCGACCCATTCATAACGGGCTGTAACGTTATAGGAAATGGTTCGCTGGCAATTGCTTTTGACAAACTTATGAAGCTGAAAAAGTAGGCTTGCTCATTGCCAAATTGATCGCGCAGCGCCTTTATAATTTATCCGGCGTATATGAAGGTTTTTGCCACTTGTCCTGAATGGCGTTTCTTCAACGTTCCTTAATGGAACTCATCTAAAATAATCACATAAAGCTCTATTTTACGTAAGGCTACTTAACAAGTGAGCGCTTCAATAACAAAACACAACGGCGATGCTTTAAACAAATTGGCGGCGCTTGAAAAAGAGATTGAGACTTCCGCCAAAATCCAAGCCAGCCTTTTGCCAGGAAATCATCTAAATTCTAAGCATGTTTTACTTTACTCCTACATAAAGCCGGCAGCCAAAGTCAGCGGTGATTTTTACGATTTTTTTTGGTTGGATAAATATCGTCTGGCCATTGTTATTGCTGACGTGTCGGGTAAAAACATATCCGCATCGCTGTTGGCCTCGATGACCAAGGGCTTGTATCGCGCCTGTGCTAGGATATATACAGATCCACTTATTGCCATAAGCAAAGTAAACGATTGCTTCACGGAAACCAACCGGTCTGTGATGTTCGTAACGTCTATTTACGGGATTCTGAATATACAGTCAGGCACTTTTGAGTACATAAATGCTGGGCATCTGCCAATTGTGTTGATTAATGACGGACAGACAAAATTTTCTAATAACACGATCATAGACGTTGCGCTTGGGGTTGATGGAAAAGCAAGTTTTACAAAAAATCAAATCGCTTTTAACGATTTGGATAAAATTCTGCTCTACACTGATGGTGTGACCGAAGCAATGAATGCACGTAATGACGAGTTTGGAGAAGAAAGATTGTTGAGGGTTTGTTCTTCAAAGCAAGCGTTATCACCAAAAGACCTAACTAAGCAGGTCGCTTTAGATATACGCGATTTCGTTGGCAAGGCGGCTCAATCTGACGACATAACAATAATGTGTCTGCAGTATAGAAAGGGATAAACGATGGCAAAAATAACAAAAATAAAATTGAAAAATGATATTAAAGAAATTCCTGAGATTTATGATCAGGTTGTCAAATTTTGTGTCGAACAAAACCTACCTAAGTATCTTTGGCATGATATCAGTTTAATCTTGGACGAGGCGGTCACCAATGCAATCAAGCATGGATTTACAGATGGCAAAGACGGCCGCATACAGATTGATATGATCAATTCTGAAGAAGGCACGAGCGTAAGGGTTATCGACCGTGGGTTAAAGTTCAATCCGCTTGGTTTGCCGGATCCGGATACAAAATCCTCTATAGAAAAAAGAAGGGTCGGCGGCCTAGGCGTTTATCTTATGAAAAAGTTGGCCGATCGGGTGAACTACAGCTACAAGTATGGCGCAAACGTTCTTACGATTAAGTTTGACGTAAAAGGATAAGGTATGGAAGTAGAAACAAAATTAATGGACAGCGTAACAATGCTTACGCCTCATGGTCGTATAGACACTGCTTCAGCCGGCGAGTTTGAAAAAGCCCTCAATGCTGTAATAGCTGGCGGCAACAAGAAGATTGTCGTTATATTCGCCAGCGTAGATTATATCTCAAGCGCTGGTCTTAGGGTTCTGCTTCTTGTGGGCAAACGCCTTAAGGTAACTAAGGGCTGCATAGCCTTGTCCGATATGGCTGACAGGATTTTGGAAGTGTTCAAAATTAGCGGATTTGACAAAATATTGACCATTTGTACATCTGCTGATGAAGCTAAAAATGCTGTTGCATAAAATCTAAGTATCATTGCTTGTCTTAATAAGATTTTAACTCTGATAGTCTAATAATAGAGCTTGATAGAAGTATGAAAAAGGAAAACAAAATGCTTACAGATACGCCAAAGCCAAACACTTTTCAGCACCCAAAAAACAAGAAGAAAATCAACATAGCCATGCAAGGTGGTGGCGCTCACGGAGCCTTTACTTGGGGCGTGCTGGATAAACTTTTCGAAGACGGTCGTTTTGAAATTGAAGGCGTTACCGGCACCAGCGCTGGGGGCATGAATGCCGTAGCAACAGTCCAGGGGCTTTTGGACGGCGGTCTTGAGGGCGCCCGTAAGATGCTGACAAAGTATTGGACGTTAACGTCTGAGAAAGGCAAGACCAGTATTTTTAAGCCGGGTATAGTAGATCGCATGATGGACAAGTATACCATGCAGAACTCGCCTGGATTCATTGGTTTTGACTTCATGAGCAAGCTTTTATCTCCATATCAGTGGAACCCGATGGGCATAGACCCGCTGAAAGAAGTTATAAACGCCATGTTTGATTTCAAAAAGATTCAAGCAAACAAACAGCATAAAGTATTTTTAGCTTCTACCCATGTGTTTACCGGGAAGATTCGTATATTCAAAACCGAAGAAATCAGAACCGAGACCCTTTTGGCTACGGCCTGTTTGCCAACGATACATCAGGCGGTTTTGGTTGATAATGAATACTATTGGGATGGTGGTTTTATCGCCAACCCGGCGATTTATCCATTGATCTATAGTTGTGAATCGCCAGATATTATGATTATCAAGCTGAATCCTACTCACCGGAATCGCTTGCCAATTACAGCAGCAGAGATCTCTGATCGACTGAACGAGATTACCAATAACACCTCAATCTTGCGTGAGATGCGTTCAATTAATTTCATATCTCAATTGATCGATGAGGGAATTGCCGATCCGAAAAGGATTAAGCGGCTGCACGTACACGTTATCGAGAATGACGCCGCGTTCCAAGACCTTGGTTGGTCCTCGAAGCTCAACACAGAATGGGACTTCCTGACCCATTTGTTTGAGGAAGGACGTAAGGCGGCTGCTGATTGGATAAAGAAAAACTATGACCTTGTTGGCACGCGCAGCACTGTCGATATGAAAGACTTATTTATATAAGCAAGCGTTGATCATAACGGGTCGCGACGCCTGCCGATTGGCAGAAGTTGCGGCCTGTTTTGTTTGAAAAATCGCCGGCAACTAAATCTTAAAACGATAAACTTCATTATATAGACATAGCAGTGGTCACAATTGCCTTAAGTTGATATAAGAAGACTTGGCAGGATTTTGCTGATTTTCTTGTCGTTATTGACGGTTATAGGCTATGCGCTTTTTACTTATCGTTTTGACCCTGTATCTGTTCTCAGTGATCAATATTCTTCTTATTCCAATAAATCCGCAGATGTTTTTATTGCTGCTTTTTTTTGATCAGCTTGTGTACAGACGCCCCAATCTTCATGCTGTCGAGATTGGTGTCATATCCATTTACGCCGATTTGATTAGCGGAAGCTTCTGCGGCGCAACGCTAATAGGGTTGATGGCGCTGACCGTTGCAGTAAATGTCTTGAGTGCGATTTTGTACGACGCCGGTTTTGTTGTGGTATATGTTCTGTTCTTAATCGTACTAGCCTGTATTATGCCGGTGTTGCATTATTTACAACAGTTGTTTCTGGTTTCAGCGACTGAATTAATCGCATCCAGGACAGTATCCGAGTTTTTGGTTACTATGCTGCTGTACCCGGCAACGTATATCTTACTGTTTTCCCGTAAAGAACCTTTAAGATATGCGCAGAAAGCCTAAGGATACGCCTTTTACAGACAGAATTAGGCTTGCGACATTTACGACCGTTTTGCTGACCATTGTGCTTATTGGACGGCTTTATTACTTACAGATAATACAGCATGAAAAGTATGCCTTGTTGTCCAACAGGAATCGAATTCGTATAAGGCCTATAATACCCAAAAGAGGCTGTATTCTTGCTTTAAACAATATTCCTTTGGCTTTCACAGGGGTAAAATACCGCCTGATCGGCGACAGTAGCTTAAAAAAAGATTTAGAATCTGACGTCAAGTCGCTGCTAGCTGATTCTCGGGCGGCAAAGTTTATAAGGCCAGGTCTTCTCGAGAAAGTTAAAAACAGCCTGCCATACAGCCATGTAGTCATAAAAGACGAGATGACTTGGGTTCAGGCAAACCAATGTCTGCCGCTGCTAAACAAATACAAAGCTTTGTATCTAGATAATTGTTATTACAGAGTATATCCGCTAGGTGCTTCAGCTTGTCACCTTGTTGGATATACGTCTGCCCCGTCGACTAAGCATGCTTTGCCGCCGGAGTATAAGTGCGGCAAGACTGGTGTAGAAGAGCGCTTTGACTTATTGCTCGCCGGGGAGTTTGGTGTAAAAAAGACCGAAGTAAACGCACGCAGCATCCCCGTTAAGGACCTTTGTGACTACGAAGCCGAAAGCGGTCAAAATCTTGAAACAACAATAGACGCAGCCCTACAAAAATTTGTACATAAGCTGCTTTCAGTTCACAGAGCAGCGTCATGCGTAGTAATGAACATTGAAAATGGGCATATTCTGGCAATGGTATCAACGCCTGGCTTTGACCCAAACAGACTTACAAATGACCAAAAGTACTGGCAACATGTAATGCAAACCTCTACCAATCCGCTGATGAACAGGTCGATTGCCGGGCTGTACCCGCCCGGTTCGACATTCAAGCCGGTTGTAGCGCTGGCCGCCCTAAAAGCCGGCGTAATAAGCAGAAACACAAAAATATTCTGCCCAGGATACATGCGACTTGGCAATCACGTATTCCATTGCTGGAAGCGCTCCGGTCACGGCTATGTTAATGTGGAACAAGCCATTGCGTCATCGTGCGATGTTTTTTTCTACAACCTAGGACTGCGGCTTAAGCTTTCCGATATTGCCGAAATGGCAGCATCTTTTGGATTGGGGACTAAAACAGAAGTAAATGTTCCACATGAACAGCCCGGTAGAATATTGCTTGGCAGGCCTTTAGGCGGCGGTCATACCGCGCAGAGAGTCCTAGCCGCAATAGGGCAAGGCTCAGTCGTTGTCACGCCGATAGGGTTATGCGTTATGGTCGCGCAGATCGCCAACGGCGGGCATAGGATCTTTCCGACGCTGAATAAAGGTGAGACGTCGCCGCATGAACCTTTAGGAATCTCATCTAAACACATTGAGATTGTTAAAAACGGGATGTTCTGGGTATGCAATAAGCCGGGGTCATCCGGATATGCTTGTGGATACAGCGCCAAGTATCCCATAGCCGGCAAGACCGGAACAGCCCAAGTGGTATCTTTGTCGGACAAGAGAGGTCATTTGTGGCAGTATAAAGACCACGCCTTGTTTATAGCTTATGGCCCTGCAGACAGACCAAAATATGCTGTTGCAGTGGTGGTTGATCATGGAAAATCCGGCGCTTTGTCCTGTATTCCGGTCGCTCGTCAAGTGTTTGATTATATCGAAGCAAATGAAAAACCTGCGGACAGTTAGTCTTCTGTTCAAGAATCATATCGGCCTGATCGTCGTTATATGTGTTTTGGCCGCTTTAGGTACCGCCTATCAGTACAACACTGGCGGAGAAACTTGGGTTAGCAAGCCTTTGTCACATGCGACCAGGTTTTGCGGGCTGTTTTTGTTTATGATTTTCATTGCCACCTCAAGCATCATATTCTGGCATACTTGGGCTTATCAATTTTACCTAATCGTCTTGGTACTTTTAGCGACGGTTGAACTTGCCGGATTTGCCGGTATGGGCGCTAAACGTTGGATGAATCTTTACATATTTACGCTTCAACCTTCTGAGGTTATGAAAGCTGCCGTAATCTTGGCTTTATCCAAGTATTACTCGGACATCGATCCGGGAAAACAGGATTTTGTTTGGCTAGAGCTAATTAAGCGATATGTCGTGCCTTTGCTTATCATCCTTATACCATTTGTTGTTGTGTTAAAGCAGCCGGATCTGGGAACCGCGGCAATTATTGCTGGCATAGGCATGTTCATGATGGTGATTGTGGAAAAGCAACCCAAACGCTTTTTTTTATGCCTTTTGCCGGCAGTACTCGCGCTGCCTTTTATTTGGCCAATGATGTATGGGTACCAAAAGACTCGAATCCTCACGTTCTTTGACCCAGAGAAATATCCCTTTGGCTCTGGATATCACATTATTCAGTCCAAAATCGCACTGGGGTCAGGCGGCCTTTTAGGGAAAGGATTTTTAATGGGAACTCAATCCAAATTGAACTTTCTGCCCGAAAAACACACCGATTTCATATTTGCTACAATCTGCGAAGAGCTTGGGTTTTTGGGAGGGGCGGTCATCATTCTTCTGTATGCTTATATAGTGATTTACGGACTGAAAATAGCCAAAAAATCCGGATCGCGTTTCGGTTTGCTTATTTCAAGCGGTATTTCAGTGATGTTCGGTCTTCACGCATTCATAAACATAGGAATGGTCATGGGAATACTGCCCGTAGTTGGTATACCACTTCAAATGGTTTCATATGGAGGCAGTTCTATGATGACCTTTATGATCGCTTTGGGGATTATGTTCTGTGTGAGTCTCAACAAGAAAACCCACATCAGACCATAACTCCCCACTTAAGCCTTATTTACAACAACGGTACAAGTCGCTCAACAACACGTCCGACTTCTGGCGCTTCTTTAGCTATAAAACGGCCTGCTTGTTTAATTAGCTTTGGCGCTTCTTTGGCCGCAAAACGTCCAACCTTTCCGGCTTCTTTCTCGATGGCGCCCCCAATCTTTCCAGCTTCTCTCTTGATGGCCTTTCCAGCCTTTTGGAAACCACCCTTGATGGTATTTTCAGCCTTTTTCGCAAAACGTCCAACCTTTCCGGCTTCTTTCTTGATGGCGTTTCCGGCACTTTTGAATGCATGTTGAATTTTGTGCTTAATATTCGTGAACCAATTCCCCATACTGTCATCAACAAAGACAAAGCTGCCTACTACCGCTATACTCAATAATACTTTCTTGTTCATAATCATCTTTCCTCTACTTGCACTATTATCAATATAAACATGTCAAATGAACAAAAAGTTAACAGTAAAATATGCTTTTTGTTCTTTAACGTAAATACACGGCGAACAACATTTGCTGCCAAGCAGCGCGTTTATTTTTTCAGTAATATTTGCTAGCATCTGGCGGTCGTTGATCGAGAGGTTTTGTGTCGCGCATAGCAGTTGCCTTATCGGGCGGGGTTGACAGCAGCACGACGGCTGCGCTTCTGCAAAAAGAAGGACACGAAGTGTTTGGCGTTACGATGCGGCTTTGTGAAAGCGAGGGCGCTAAAGTTTCCTTGGATTATGCTAAACGCGCCTGCGATCAGTTAAAAATAGAACATTATGTTTTTGACTTTAAAGATCAGTTTAGCAAAGACGTTATCGATTATTTCAAAAGCAGTTATATCAATGGGGTTACCCCTAATCCCTGTGCAAAATGTAATCGTTTGATCAAGTTTGGCCTGTTGTTTGACTCAGTGTCTAATATGGGGGCGGAAGCGCTGGCAACAGGACATTATGTAAGAACAGCGTTGGATAAAGACGGCGAAGTCGGCCTTTACAAAGGGGTTGATATGACCAAAGATCAAAGCTACTTTTTGTTTGGAGTTAAAAGAGAGATCCTGAAGTCTTTGGTATTTCCGCTTGGCGATAAGCGTAAAACAGAAGTTAGGCGTTTGGCTGCCGGATTGGGGCTTTGCACAGCAGACAGGAAAGAAAGCCAGGATATCTGCTTTATTCCAAGCGGCGATTATAAATCCGTACTTGGACGCCAGCCAAATCCGGGAGATATTGTCGACACAAGCGGCAGTGTTATTGGGCGACATGCAGGTCTGTGGAATTATACAATTGGTCAGCGAAAAGGCTTAGGGGTATCTGGATCTAAGCCATTGTTTGTCGTCGACATGGACCCTGAAAACAATCGGCTTATTGTGGGTGAACAAAGTAAACTTGAATACAGCAAATTCCAAGTGCAAGAGGTCAATTGGCTCGTTGATCCTGAGCGCTTACCGCAGGAGGCGTCTGTTAAAACACGTTATGCTCAATCCCCTATGTCGGCCAAGATAATACCCCTAGACGGGAAAAGCGACGTTATAGTAGAACTTAAGCAACCTGCTTTTGCCCTAAGTCCGGGACAATTCGCAGTTTTCTATAGTGAAGACAGAGTCCTTGGCGGAGGGTGTATTTATGGCAAATATTCACGCAGCTGTCTTTTCAATGAGGGTGCGAATCTAGGGCAGACCTGCATTGCCCATGGCTAAGAATTTTTTGTTTCTGTGTTCTGAGAAATCACTGATATCACCCTTTATAAGGTTGTTAAGAGCTCTTTTAATGGTATCGCCAACTAATTGAATGGTTTTTTTGTTGTGTCTGTGGGCGCCGCCAATAGGCTCTTTAACAATTTCGTCTATTACCTCCAGTTTCAGCAAATCATAAGCCGTAAGGCGCAGAGCATTGGCAGCCTCAGCGGCGTTTTCTCGACTTTTCCAAAGAATTGACGCGCAACCTTCGGGCGATATTACGGAATAAACAGAATTCTCAAGCATAGCGATATGGTTAGCTACTCCTATAGCTATTGCGCCGCCGGAGCCTCCTTCCCCTATTACAGCGCTAACAATTGGCACGTTAATCTTTAGGCTTTCCTCCAGACACTTGGCAATGGCTTCTGCTTGACCGCGTTCTTCCGCGCCAACCCCTGGAAAAGCGCCGGCGGTATCTATAAGCGTGATTAGCGGCATTCCGAAATGATCTGCCATTTGCATAAGGCGGCGAGCTTTACGGTAGCCCTCAGGATTTGGCATACCAAAATTACACTTTATCCTTTCGTTTGTGTCATGACCTTTATTCTGACCCAGCACTACAACAGACGTGCCGTCTAAGCGACCAATCCCGCCAATTATCGCGCAATCCTCGCCAAACAGCCTGTCCCCAGCAAGCGGGGTAAAATCTTCAATCAAAGCGTTTATATAGTCGGAGGTCTTAGGCCTGTCGCTGTGCCTGGCAACCTGGACTCGCTCCCAAGCGGATAAGTCCTCGTAAATCTTAATAAGCAATCTTTCAAGCTTTTGCTCAAGCTTAGAAACTTCTTCTGCGACGCTAGGTTCGGCAGCCACGCGCGGCTTAAGCTCGTTTATTTTATTCTCAATGTCGACTATGGGTTCTTCAAACTTGAACGTTATCATAGCTGCTTAATCGTCTAGTTTTTTTCCGCCAAGAATATGCGTGTGAAAGTGCGGAACTTCTTGACAGCTGTCAGGACCTGTATTCGTCACCAACCTGTAGCCGCTCTCGCCCAATCCAGCATCCTTAGCGACCTTAACAACCGCACGAAAGTACGCGGCAATCTGGGCGTCAGATGAAAGCTCAATAAAATCCGTCAGACATGTATGCTCGCCTTTTGGCAGAACCAGAATGTGCTGAGGCGCTTTGGGAAATATATCACGGATCGCAAGCGCATCGTCGCTTTCAAAAACCTTAGAGCACTTGGCCTCGCCACGCAAAATCTTAGCAAAAACATTATTTCTATCGTATTCTTTCAACATTTTGATTATACTCGCTGGCACTGCACATAACTGTCGTTTACCACAGCAAAACATAAAATGATACATATTTCAGACCAATTTGCCGCTTGGCACGGAACAACGATACTTTCGGTACGTAAGGGCGACGAAGTCGTAATTATCGGCGACGGTCAAGTGACCATGGGGGCGTGCGTGGTCAAGGCCACTGCCAGGAAAATCAGGACTTTGTCCGGAGGCAACGCGCTAGCGGGATTTGCAGGCTCTACGGCAGATGCTCTTACTTTGTTTGAGAAGCTGGAGGCTAAGCTGGAGCAATTTCAAGGACAACTGACTCGCGCATGTGTCGAACTTGCGAAAGACTGGCGCACCGACAAATACCTTAGGCGCTTAGAGGCTATGATGGCGGTAGTCGATCGGCAAACGTCGCTGATACTAGGCGGCAATGGCGACGTCCTTGAGCCGGAAGGCGGCATAATCGCCATAGGCTCCGGCGGCAACTACGCTTTAGCCGCGGCAAGAGCGCTTATCAGCGTAAACAATCTTTCTGCCGAGGAAATCGCACGCAAAGCCATGGATATTGCGGCTGATATCTGCATTTACACTAATAAAAACGTGACTTTAGAAAAGTTAATCGAAAAGGACAAATGAAGACCCTATTATCTCCAAAGCAAATTGTTGACGAGCTGGATAAGCATATTGTCGGTCAGATCGAGGCTAAGCGAGCAGTAGCTTTGGCTTTGCGTAATCGTTGGCGCAGGCAAAAAGTGCCAAGCCCGCTTAAAGAAGAGATTTTACCTAAGAATATTCTGATGATCGGCCCAACCGGAGTTGGTAAAACAGAAGTATCGCGGAGGCTAGCGCGTCTTGCTCAAGCGCCATTTATCAAGGTTGAGGCGACAAAGTTTACAGAAGTAGGATATGTAGGACGCGACGTTGAACAGATTATCCGAGATCTGGTCGAAATTGCGGTTTCGGATGCGAAGGAGCTTGCTCGGCGACAAAATCATACAAAAGCGCAAAATTTGGCTGAGGAGCGCATTCTGCTTGCGTTGGTTGGGGAAAAAGCTTCGGAAGAAACACGCAGCAAGTTCAAAGAAATGCTTAATGCTGGGAAGTTAGAGGACAGAGAAATAGAAGTTAAGGTGTCTGACCAGCCGGCGCTTGGCTCAACGCCGTTTTTTGACGTACCCGGAGCTTCTGGCGCCCAGATGGGGATGATAAACATCACTGACATGATAAATAAGAGTCTGGGGATTGGCAGCAAAAGCAAAGCATGCAAAATGACAGTTGCTCAAGCCAGGATCAAGCTGGCCGCGGAAGAGAATGAAAAGCTGTTGGATCAAGACAAGATTGTTCGCGAGGCCGTTCATAATGTTGAGCAAAATGCCATCGTCTTTATCGATGAAATAGATAAAATCTGCGCCCGTGCCGAGGTTTCCGGCGCAGACGTCAGTCGCGAAGGAGTTCAGCGGGATCTGTTGCCCTTAATTGAGGGATGTTCAGTTTCTACAAAGTACGGAACCGTTAAAACGGATTATATCCTGTTTATCACCTCTGGCGCTTTTCATGTCGCAAAGCCCTCTGATCTTTTACCAGAACTGCAGGGGCGCCTTCCCATAAGGGTTGAGTTGAAACCGCTTAGAGACGCGGATTTCGTCCGCATACTGACCGAGCCAGAATCTAGCTTGATCAAGCAGTATCAAGCTCTGCTGGCAACAGAGGATGTTACTTTAGAGTTTTCGTCAAGCGGTATTTCCAAGATCGCTTGTACTGCGGCAGAGATAAACGAAAACGTCGAAAATATAGGAGCTAGGCGTTTACATACAATCCTGGAAAAGGTAGTCGAAGAGGTCAGCTTTAACGCACATGACTACAAAGAAAAAACTGTTGTGATAGACGATAAATACGTAGAAAACGCCATTAGCGCCTTGGCTTCTAATAGAGATTTATCGAGGTTCATACTCTGATTTTGCAGATTTTACGCGTCATAAACATGCTTATAAAACCTCTAAAGATCGGTTCATTAAATATAGAAACCCCAATTTTTCTTGCGCCTATGGCAGGGGTTAGCGATTTGCCCTATCGCCAGCGCGTGCTCAGCTTTGGTCCAATCCCTACATTTTGTGAAATGGTCGCTTCTGAGGCAATTAATCGCAAAAATGGACGGACTATGCGCATGGTGTCACACGCCTCAGGCAGCCCAAAAATAGTCCAAATCGTTGGAAACGATCCGCTAAGCATGGCTGAAGCCGCTAGAATAAACGAAAGTATGGGTGCGGACGTAATAGACATAAACATGGGATGTCCCGTTCGCAAAGTAGTTACGGGCTTTGCCGGATCGGCTCTTATGAAAGATGAAATTTTGGCTGCAAAAATAGTCAGCAGCGTGGTCAAGACCGTAAAAGCGCCGGTTACTGTAAAAATGCGTATGGGTTGGAATAATGAATCCCTAAACGCCCCCAGGTTAGCCGCCATATTACAGGATAATGGGGCGCGGATGATTACAGTTCATGCTCGCACCAGAAGCCAGCTGTACAGCGGAATTGCCGATTGGAAATTCGTAAGAAAGGTCAAAGATTCTGTCGATATACCGGTTATAGTTAATGGAGATATAGTTGATGAAAGTACAGCCGTGGAGGCGCTTAATGACTCTGGTGCAGACGGCATTATGATTGGACGTGCAAGCCGAGGCAAACCTTGGATCTTAAGTCATATTTCTCATTTTCTGAAAACCGGCGAGGTTAAATCTGCGCCAAATCAAGGCAGAATACTAAAATACTTAAGCGATTTTATGTCGGATTTTCTGGCTTTTTATGGCAATGAAATCGCCGCCAAGCTCGCAAAAAAACATATTTGCTGGTACACAAAAGGGATGGATGGGGCGGCAGAGTTGCGCAGCAGAGTAAACGCATCATCATCCATAAATGACATGCTAAGCTTGGTTAAAGGCTTTGTCAGCGAGGGCTGCAGCCATGCAAGATGATCTGTCAGCAATTTTGGAAGGTAAATTGGGAAAATACTTCGCCGAAACCCGCCAAGATAAAATTCCTTCAAGCTTGTACGATTACATAATGCATGAGGTTGAGCAGATTTTGATTAACAAAACGCTCAGCTATACTGATGACAATCAAACTCAGGCAGCCAAACTGTTAGGACTCAATCGTAATACCTTAAGAAATAAGATAAAAAAAGCAATAATCCTGAGGGGGGGCTGCGATTAAAAAACAGAGCTACATATACAGATTCTATCACGCGTTTCATAACCTTTCGTCCAAATCAAAGCTACGAAGAATCTTTTCGTATTTGGTTTTTGTTTCGGCTTTTTTTGCTGGCGTTTTGACGTATGCGCTTCATCGCAGACAGTTTTTAAGCATAGGCGAACATCAATGGAGCGTGCTGATTTATCTAGACGCAATTTTGTTGTTGTTGGCAGCATTTATAGTCGCTCAACGCTTGGCAAGGTTGTGGTCGGAAAAACGCACGGGACTGGCTGGGTCGAACCTGCAAACTAAGCTTATTCTTGGGTTTTCTATTCTAGCCATTTTGCCATGTCTGATAATGATAATTTTCGCCGCTGCGTTTTTTCATGGAGAATTAGAAAACTGGTTTTCTGAGCGTAATAAGGCCGCGCTGTCTGCCTCAAAGCAAGTGGCTGAGTTGTACCTTAAAGAGCATCAAAAAAACATAATCGAAGACGCTAATACAGTTGCATATCTAATATCAAATCAGTTGCCGGCAATTGCTGATTCAGAAAGCGCCAGGAACGACTTTGTGGCGCAGCTTGCAACGATTAAATCGCTTGCTGATATAGTCGTCTTCGATCAAGACATGGCGGTTGTCGCCAGGTCGCCATTTAGCTTTGCCGCCGAGTTTGCGCCTGTAAAACATCAGGATTTGATAGAGGCTTGGCAACAAGGCGTCGTTCTTGTAGGGGGGTCAGAATACCAATTTGCACGCGCTTTAACGTCCATAGAAGTCATTGGCAATACTTTTTTCGTTTTGATTGGCCGACAGCTGGATAATTCCGCCATCGAGTACATGGAGAAAGCTAAAAAGGCCACTCACGAATACGAAAATCTACAGAATAAACGCTCGCATCTAGAGCTTGGGTTTATCGCGATTTTTCTGGCAGTAAGTCTACTGTTGATACTGGCTGCAATAAGCGCAGCGCTTACCGTTTCATGGCAATTGATTAAACCAATAGGCCGCTTGATTAATGTTGCCGAGAAAATCCGCAGCGGTGATATGAACGCCAGGGTTCCGGAAAATAATGCTAAGAGCGAGTTAGGCTTGTTGGGCAGATCGTTCAATCAAATGGTCAGTGAGCTGACTTTTCAAAAAAATCAACTGCATGACGCCAATAAATTTATTGAAAATGTGCTTTCAAATATCTCTTCCGGCATCATAAGCCTCAACAACAGCAAGAAGGTGCTTCTTATTAACCGGGCTGCGTGCAATTTGTTAAACATAAACGTCTCGAAATGCTTGGGTAAGCCGATATATAAGCTTTTCCCCGAAGCAAAGGATATTCTAGATCGCAATAATAGCAATACATATGAGGGCGAGCTTCAAGTAAAACGAGGGCCAGACGTTCGTGTTTTCTACGCTAGAGTAACAAAAGATGTCGATGGATATATTGTTTCAATTGATGATCTTACTGAGCTGTTCGTTGCGCAGAAAATGGCTACTTGGTCAGATGTTGCCAGGCGAGTCGCGCACGAAATAAAAAATCCGCTCACTCCCATACAACTGGCTGCCGAAAGGCTTAAGCGCAAATATCTGGGGCAGATTAATAATGACCAAGAAACTTTTTCAAATCTTATAAAAACAATCGTAGGTCAGGTTGGGGATATTAAGCGGCTTATCAACGAATTTAGTCAGTTTGCAAAGATGCCCTCGCCTGTTTTTACAAAGTTTAATTTCGTCGAGATCTTCAATGACGCCTTGCTGCTGCAGCAAGTTGCTAACCCAGGTATTGCTTTTGTAAACGCTTGCAAATATGATACACTGATCATAAAAGGTGATGCTAGAATGCTACACCAGGCAATTAGCAACGTTGTGCTCAACGCGGTTAATGCAATCGGGGAAATGCCTGAAAAGCCACAACAGCCCAGGATTGCAGCTAACGTTTTGGATAAAAGCGACGGCATACAGGTGGTTGTTGAGGATAATGGCCAGGGTTTTCCGGAAGAACACCTTGATAGGTTGACAGACCCGTACGTAACTATGAGCGCAAAAGGAACAGGTTTAGGTTTAGCTATTGTGAAAAAGATACTGTCAGATCACAACGGTAAGCTGTTTTTGGAAAACGCGCCAAATGGTGGAGCGAGGGTTTCCATGCTTATACCCAAAAGCCCATAGTTGATTTGCAGTAATTTATGCAGAGGCAAGAAGTCTTAGTAGTAGATGACGAGCAAGAGGTAAGAGCCCTCATCTCAGATGTATTGCGCGACGAGGGATATGTCGTCAAGCAAGCAAGCGACGGCTTGTCGGCGATGAATACTTTGAAAAATTTCTTTCCATCGGCGGTTTTACTGGATTTGTGGATAGGTGCTGATGAGTCGGCCGGTATAGAAATCCTGCAGAAGATAAAAGAAAAAAGCCCGCATCTGCCAGTCATTATAATATCCGGACACGGGACAATAGATGCAGCAGTAGAAGCCACCCGACGTGGAGCATACGATTTCATCGAAAAGCCCTTTGTCATTGACAAGTTACTGCTGTCGGTCAAGCGCGCTGCCGAATCTTGTCTGCTGGTGGAGGAAAATCTTAAGCTACGTAAAAGAATCGGTCGAGACAACCAGCTTATAGGCAAATCCGGCGATATTAGCCAAATCAAGCAAATGATAAAAAAGGTCGCCGACACCAACAGCCGCGTGCTTGTGACTGGGCCGATTGGCGTAGAGGTCGAGGCTGTAGCGTTTGAGGTGCACAACTGTTCTCCTCGTAAAGATTTGCCTTTCGTTCCCTTCAACTGCGCCAACGTGGATTTAGGCGCTTTTGAAAAAGAGTTGTTCGGCGAAGAAAACTTAAACGGAGAGATAGTCGCCCACGGCGCGCTGGACGCGGTTGGCGAGGGTACCCTGTTTCTTGAAGAGGTTACCGACCTGTCAATTGAGTTGCAGTCTAAACTTGTGCGCGCGCTGCAGGAAAATACCTACAAACGTATGGGAGGGCGACAAGCGCTTGATATAAAAGCCAGAATAATAAGTTCAACGTCAAGCAACATCGAAGATCTGATCAATCAAGGCAAATTCAACCAGAATTTGTACTATCGGCTGGGGGTCGTACCAATAAAAGTTTCGCCCATTAAAGATAGGCGAGAGGATATAGAGCAATTGGTAAATTTCTACCTCGACAACGCCAATGATTTCTTCAGCCTGCCGCCAAAGAAGATGAGCAGGGAAGCGCTGGCGTTGCTCGTATCCTATGATTGGCCCGGCAATGTTCGGCAGCTTAAAAACGTAATCGAATGGACGCTGATCATGAGCGGTGGATCCGATGAGGAAGAGATTTCCGTCGAGTCTCTACCACCAGATATCAAATCCCCTAAGCATGATGTTTTTGATGAAAGCGTCAACATGGATCGTTTTATTAATCTTCCGCTGAGGGAAGCTCGCGATGTATTTGAGCATGATTATCTGCTTATGCAAGTCAATCGGTTTTTGGGCAACGTGTCAAAGACTGCAGGCTTTATAGGTATGGAAAGATCCGCCCTACACAGAAAGCTTAGATCTATGGACTTGACCAGAGAAAGAAGGCGTCTTGACGACGACGTTGACGTTGAAAACTGATTTAACCGCATCCCTTATCTCGAGGTTATGCCACGACGTCGCTTCCCCTGTCGGGGCGATCAGGCTTGGCCTAGACGTCGCATTCGAAAGCAAAGAGCCAAATATACTGTCGGCAATTGAGGGTAGTATCAATAAGGCAATCGCCGTAATTAATGTTTTTCGAATGATAAGCGCTAAGGATGACGTTACCTGGCAGCAAATCAAAGAAGTGATAGGCGAATATGCAGGCAGCAGAGGCGTGCAATTAAGCCTAGACATTTCAGTTCAGCAACACGGCCAATTGGCCAAAGGTGTTTTCATTTTGTTGGCCATCATGGTTGGCTCATCCAGAAAACAGTGCACTTTTGAGTTGCACAATGTTTCTAAAAATCAACTTTGCCTTGATGGAACAGGCGAATTTTTCTTGTCCAATGGCGATTTAGCGGGTCTGCTATCCCCTGAAGCGTCTGAGCGCTCGTCAAAAACCGCTCTCGCAGACTATTTTCTGCAATATTCACAAGATATCGGATTAACCTTTTCTTTTGAAGAAACAAGCAGCTCTAGGATTAAACTGCTTGCTTTTTTAGCATAGACCAGCGAGTCAATTTGTCTCTGATAGACATTTTTTCTGATGTTAAGCTGCTATTCTTCTCAACTTACTGTCGCTCTGCCAACTCTTTTTTTATAGCTGTTTCTGCAAACGTCAAACTGCTTGTCAATCTACTTTTATGTCCATTTAGTTCATCTGACAATTTAGGAGGGATATCCCGTTTCTTAAATTTTAACGCGTGTCTTGCAGTATTCTCCTCTGTTTGCAAAGCGTAAGGTATGGCACGTTGCATTATGTCAACTAAAGTTAAACTATGCTCTAAGCCTATCGTTCGCCGAACAGACATAACTGTTTTAGCCACAGCGCCAAGCATCTCGAAGTTGTATCCCATAAAACTCTTTTCAAGATCATCACCACGCTGTAGGAGCATAGTTTCCATAAGCGTTAGTTTGTACTGATCACCGCAGTTTGGTATCAGCTCTACCATTATTTTAAAGTAATCCTCGGCGCTAAATGCTACCTTTCCAGATTCGAGTAGTATGACAAGTTTATCTAACGCTTCATTTAGACCAGAGCCCTCTCTTACGCTAAATAAGGCAGACGTAATCCCCCATTGAGCAAAACAAACTCTTACTCCGCCTGCTGTTATTCTAGGCACGATTGCATCGGGCAATGCCAAAAGATACCTTAAATAGTGCGGGGAAGTATTAAGCGCTGTAACTAGCGCGGGATTAACTGCCTGATGACCGAATTGAGTTGCGTTTACTATTCTGGTTCCATATTTCTCGACGATTTGCTCCAATATGCCATTTGGGTCTGTCCCAGAAGGATTAGCTATAATGGCCATTGATAATAAGCTTACCATATCATCACCTAACTGATTCGTAATCCGATCGATTGGTGGCTCGAAAATATCAACCAACGCCCTAAATGCATCAGCGTTTCTGTAACAAATCGTTGCTTGCAATGGTGGAGTATAGCTATGACCGCCCCTTGAACGTATATCTCTGTCTTCGGCGTAAATGGCAACATTAGGCAATTTGTTCCGAGCTTTAAGATAAGCGATACATTTCATAACTGACATAGTATACTGAGGAGCATTTACCGCAAATAGCAGTGCGATGTGCACATCCATCGGGCTGAGCGCTGAATGAGCGCAGTTTCCAAGAAAGTATTCCAGACAACTGGATGCATGATTTGCTGTTTGTTCGGATGTGTCTAGAAAATGCATGCTGGCTATTCGTGCCGATACCGCCTCCCTCTCTTCTTCAAACAATCGGAGATCAGCTTCATTGATTTGCTCGTCAGTCAATAAAGCGCTTCCACCGGCGGCAGCTGGATTCATCGATAAAAGCAAGCCCTCGTCGGCTTCAAAGCAGAATGCACCTGGGCCAAAATCAACTGTTCGAAAGTCCATCAAGCTACCGGCGCCGCCACAAAATCTTGTCGATGGATCATCATCGCACATGCTAAAAAACGTGGCCAATCTATATATTCCTGCTCTGACTGGTTTTAACACAACAAGCGCCGGCATTTCTCTTTCTGTAATCTCTCCGCTAGGAGCTTTCTCGAAAGCTGACAGACGGCCAGATTGTACTAATATGCCAATATCTCCAAAACGACCGAGCGGCCCATATCGGCAGCAATCACCGTGTGCAATAATATGCGACAAAATATGGACCATAATTGTAGTTTTTGTCGCCTTTTTACCTTCAACAGCACTTTGAACCTCTTCGGCCAAATCTCCATATGCGCTTAAGTATCCAAACAAATTCAATACTGAAGGATTCGATCCGTCTATACTTCTCGTTAAAAAACCATCGCGTACTGTATCAAAAATGACTTGTACGCCTGGATCCGTTGCAACAAGTTCTTTATAGAACAAACTATTGGCCGCAAAAGTAGGCGGTATAAAATGTCCTCTCTCATTGGCATGCTCCGTACCATCCCAGGACCTATCTATAAGCAAGGAGTTTCCTATGGGCAAAACTAGCTTTACAATACTATAAAATTCGGCAAAAACCCTGCTTTTTGCGATTTTTTCGCGTTCAGCCCGCGTTAGTGGTAAAGACGCGTAAACTGCCGTATTTAGGCAGATTATAACCGACAATAGATTTAAAAATTTGTTTTTCATATAATCCTCACGCTATAAAACAACTTAGTACATATATAATGCCATTTATTGTATTAAGCAAGTTTTTTTATAAATTATTAATACAAATATTGCTGAATATTAAAAATATGTTATTTAATACAAAAATTAACTCAAGAATGAATTGTCTTTGTTAATTCATGGTTAGCCTACGCAAATATATTGCTATGTATCTTCCTTCTTCACGAAGGAAGGCGGATTATCTAATAACAGACGGGCGCGTTAGTATTGACGGCCAAGTAATGCGAGTACCGTCCTTAACTGTCGATTGTCAGCAAACAGTTTGTGTTGACGGAGTCGAATTAACTCCTAAAAGAATTGAGTATACCGTTTGGTGTTACTATAAGCCTAGGGGCCTTGTTACCACTCATAAAGACCCGCAGGGAAGGCCTACGGTTTTCGATGATCTGCCTAAGGACATTGGGCGCGTTATATCTGTTGGACGTCTTGATATAAATACTGAAGGATTGCTGTTAATCACCAATTGTCACGTTTTCGCGCGTTACATGGAACTGCCCAGCAATGGGTTTATCAGAACCTACAGAGTAAAAATTTTTGGCCGTATTGACCTTGATCGCCTTGAGCAACTGAAATTCGGCGTCACCATTGAACAAATCCAATATGGCAGTGTTATTGTTAAGGTTGAAAAGTCGTTGAGGCTAAACTCTTGGCTTCAGATCAGCATTTACGAAGGCAAAAACCGAGAAGTCAGAAAAATAATGGCCTATCTAGGTCTAAAAATTGCAAGGATTATTCGTATTTCGTATGGGCCTTTTAAGCTTGGGGATTTAGCTCCGCACCAGCTTAGAAAAGCGCCGGAACACTTGCTAAAACGGTTTGCAAAATGCTTCGAGTAATTGCAGGAAAGTATAAAGGCAGACGACTGTCAACCGCTGGCATAGAATGTGCCAAACCAACCTCTGGCCGCGGGCGTCAGACTGTATTTGATATACTGTCTAACCTAACCAACATTGGCGGCAAAGAGACGCTTGCCGGTGCATGTGTTGTTGATTGTTTTGCTGGAACTGGCGCTTTGGGGATAGAAGCCGCCTCGCGTGGAGCGCGAGAAGTGATTTTTATAGAACAATCCAACAGCAACTGCGCGCTTATAAAAGCAAATGCTAAATTCTTGAAAGAGAAATACGCCCTATTGAACTCTGATTTATTTCTTATACCGAAAGACAGGATTGGTCGCGGGTCTGTTGACTTGATGTTTTTGGATCCTCCATATAACAAAGGCTCGATAGGGCGATGCTTGGAATGTGTGTTAAACAACGACTGGCTGCGCAATCAGGCGTTACTAGTCCTAGAGGCAGAAGTTGAATTTAATATCCAGCTACCTCAATGTCTGCTTGAAGAGAAAACTCGCGTTATCTCCAACTCTAAATTTACAGTTGTCAGATATGTTGTCGGGAATTTAGAAAAATATTGCTCTTCAGATTAGCGAAGGATAAGCTTCCATCGCGCCTGCTGCGCAGATTGCCCGTGTGGTGGAATGGTAGACACTACAGACTTAAAATCTGTTGTCGGTAACGACGTGGGGGTTCAAGTCCCTCCACGGGCACCAAGTGTTCTAAGGGATTTTTGATTCGTTATTTTGTTTAGAGGCTGGTGATTTGTCCAACTGGTGTACAACCTTTTATGAGGGAGTCGCTGAGGTTTTTATGGGGTTTGGTTATATTGGTTAGGATTGATTAATGCTATAGGTTTATTGATTAGAGGGCTGTTGGGGCAGATTCTACAAATCTTCAACGAAGTGAATAACAGAGAAGCGCGTATGTCAAACAAACTTCTAGCTGAGTTGCCTTCGTACATTACAAAGGAGTTCTACGACCAGTTCTATCGAGTTTTCGATGAAGTGTTAGAAACACACGACGCTATCGCTGATGAATCTCACTTTTATGAATTAGCTATATGGCTGATTGACAAATTATCTAGAGAACAAGCAGAGAAAGGGGCGGAAGAAGGGGGTGAATTGTCACGAGATTACCTTTATTTGTACGGAGGTAAGGTTGGCGTGAGCAAATTGATAAGTTCTACGGCACGGCAGCTGAAGTATTTGTAAGGAGTATGGTTACTTTTGTGAAAACATCGAACGAAGATGATTTAGGGAATAATCTAAGGAGTTTATATAATGTTGCTTATAACAATCTCAAAGAAAAGCTCTCTTTATCAGATTCCGATATTGACAATCAGGTAATTAGAACGGCAAAGGCATTTGCTTTATATGAGGTGTCCGGAGGCTTGGCTTATAGCTTCGGAGTCTTCCCTAAAACATTAAACGTTGAAGAATCTATAAACATCGCCTTTGGCTTAGTGACCGAGGAGGAAAGAGGAATGTCGACGCGGAAGAAATCGTTCAACATTTTAGGGATTGTCTGATTCAGGACAATAATAGGTTTAGAAAGGTTGCTTCTGAAGATGAGGGGCCTTTAACAATAAAAGCAGAGGATAAAGCAAGGACTATTAACTTTCAGATGGAATATGTACAGGAGTATACGAAAGCAAACGGAGGCAAGCGCTATTTTCGTTTTTGGATGCCGCGCTTGTATTGTTCTAGTCATCTAACTCATTCTTGACAACCATGGTGACAAACCTGCTCTGTCTTCCATCAATTCTAGTCCTTAAATTCCGCCCATCTTTTTCCAAATCTAATCCCTCTTTTTTCTTTAATGATGATGTGACAGCTTTAACGCTATAGCCTTTACAGATCTGCGGTAATTATCGTTAATGCATCGCAGTGACTGAAAGCGCCTTCGAAGGTTTGAGTTGGAGTCTCATTCATTATTTCTTCACAGATTTTTTCGAATTCGCCGTTATTGTTTGCGGGTATCAATGTTTCACGAAAGTCTTCGTGCTTTTTTATGAGCTCCTTTGGCAAAAGCATTGTACGATCTTTTTTGCAGTCTAATTGTGAAGATACACAACTGAATTCCGAATAACCGCAATTCTTAAGATTTTTCAGCGAGGAGGAATCCCACATCCTAGAGCCGAACCCCTCTATCTTTTTCGCATCGACTTCCATGCATGCCCAGGCGAAGCGAGAGAGTGATACAGAGCCTGCCATAAGAAATGATTCTCTTCGGCTGTCTACAGGGCATTGCTCCTTCAACTATGCCTATTCACAACCTTGATTATCAACATCTATCAAAATATCCCTCTCCCTTTTATTATTGGAGGAACGTATCGTCGTGTATTCTATCCATTTTATGAAACTGTAGATAAGTATCTTGCTATCGAAAAGTACAAGAAAGCTTTTGAGGCGAGCAATGAAAAATG
>JAIRYS010000021.1 GCA_031267535.1 Holosporales bacterium
TCACGCGGCATCGCTGGATCAGGGTTTCCCCCATTGTCCAATATTCCCCACTGCTGCCTCCCGTAGGAGTCTGGACCGTATCTCAGTTCCAGTGTGGCTGACCATCCTCTCAGACCAGCTACTGATCACAGGCTTGGTAGGCCTTTACCCTACCAACTACCTAATCAGGCGCGGGCTCATCCTTTGGCGATAAATCTTTTCTCTCTCGAGGTTATGCGGTATTAGCTCTAGTTTCCCAGAGTTGTCCCCCACCAAAGGGCAAATTCCCACGTACTACTCACCCGTGCGCCACTAATGTTATCGGAGCAAGCCCCGATAACACTCGTTCGACTTGCATGTGTTAAGCGTGCCGCCAGCGTTCGTTCTGAGCCAGGATCAAACTCTCATGTTAATGCTTAAACAATCCACCAAACCTACCGCAAAATTGCACATTTCTGGCAACCAAGCGAAAGGCCTGCTGTTTAAAAAAACATAAGTTCAAGCCCATCTTACTCAAAAATATAAAACTGACGATTTTTGCATCGTTTAATAAAACATTTGAGTAAGGCAAATGCGCCGAGCTACCCAAATGTCCCTTTAAATTCTGTTCACTATTTCAATGAGCGCTTCTAATGCGAGACCTGTATACCTTAAGTAAGTCTCGGTCGTCAACAGCTAATTATAAAAGTTTAGTTAACGCCTTAGTTTTTTTCTACAGAAGGTCTAAAGTGAGCTATTTTAGCCTCTATTATATTTGCGTACTTTGCGCTAAAGGCACGGCCAGAAACGGAAAGCCTACCCCCCCCCACTGCAGAGTGGAGCGGGGGATCTTGTGCGGTTACGTTGATGGAAGTTGGCGTCAACTCTCTATTTTAAGCTGACGCCAGGTTTGCTTGAGCTTAATATCTGGCAACCACAACCCTAGCTCCGCTAGGAATAGCATCTCCTCTTATGCTTCTTACTCAAAAGCCCGATCCAAATTCTACGCGGCGTAGACTGGCGCATCTCTCAAAACACTTACTGCCAATCGTCTCTACACTGCGCGGAATGCATATAGATTCCAGTGAAGAACAACCAAAAAAGGCACGAGATCCGATCGCTCTCAAGTGCGAGCCAGCAGACACAAAGGCTACGGCTTTCAGTTCTGCACAACCAGAGAAACACCTTTCTCTGAGAATCCGTACACCGTGCGGAATGCATATAGATCCTAGTGAAAGGCAACGAGAAAAGGCACTAGGTCCGATCTCCGTCAATTGCGAGTCGGACTCAAAGGCTACGGCGCTCAGTACGCTACAATCAGAAAAACACCTTTCTCCGATCTTCTTTAAACTGCGCGGACTGTATATAGCTTCCAGTGAAGAACCCGAAAAGGCACGAGGTCCGATCGCTCTCAAGTGCGAGTTGTCCTCAAACGTTATACTGCTCAGTGATCTACAACCATTAAAACTGTCTCCTTCGATCTCCTCTACACTGCGCGGAAAGCATATAGACTCCAGTAAGGAACAATCGTAAAAGGCGCCGTCTTCGATCCGTCTCAATTGCGAGCCAGACGCAAAAGTTACGACGCTCAGCGCTCTACAACCAGCGAAACACCCGTCTCCGAGAAACCTTACACCAGACGGAAGGTCTATAGCTTCCAGTGAAGGGCAGTCCAAAAAGGCGCGACGTCCGATCTCCGTCAATTGCGAGTCGGGCCCAAAGGCTACGGTTCGCGCTCTACAACCAAAGAAACTCCCTCCTCCGATCTTCTCTACACTGGACGGAAAGCATATAGATCTCAGTGAAGAACAACCGGAAAAGGCGCTGTATCCGATCCGTCTCAATTGCGAGCCATCAAACGCAAAGGTTACGGTTCTCAGCGCTTCACGCCCACCAAAACACCCGTCTCCGAGAAACCTTACACCAGACGGAAGGTCTATAGCTTCCAGTGAAGAACAACCGGAAAAGGCATAACGTCCGATCTTCGTCAATCGCGAGTTGGACGCAAACGTTACACTGACCAGGAGCATACAATCAGAAAAGCACTCGTCTTCGAGACTCTCTACACTGAACGGAAGGCCTATAGATCTCAGTGAAGAATTAAAAAAGGCCTTGTCTTCGATCGCTATCAAGCGCGAGTTGGGCCCAAAGGCTACGACTGATAAGCAAAGACGACCTTCGAAACACTGCCCGCTGATAACCTCTATGCTGTCCGCAATAAATGATGAGGCTACATAGTCCTCATCGTCTATACTAAGACTATAATCTTTTGTTGCCAATGAGGGCACATAGGTCTCCCCGTTAAAATGAAATAGCTTTCTAGGAAAGCGACTTACACCATTAACAGAACTAACGACTTTGTCTCCGTTAAGACCATATTTATGAACAGGAGATCGCCCCCCGCCAACAATGACACTAACGGCTCCGTCTGCGTCTACTCGATAACGATATCCGTCTATGAAAAGATCTTCATCTATGACAAGACGTCCAGGAGCACGACTGCAATCTGCGATTTCAGTGGTAAGCAACGCAGTTACCGCCGTTGCCATCATCATAACGCTTTTCATAATTTCTTTCTTAATGATTAATTAACTAATTACACATATAGTGCAAAATTATACTTTTGTCAAGTTGTTTTTTTGCTTACCTTGAAATTATTGCTAGAACCTGCCTGAAAACCAGCTTGGCTAAAGTGATTTAGTATCAAATGCACTTAAAAAATCAGATCGGCGTACTCGCCTTAGGATAAGTTCTGGGATACGGAACCTCCTCTTTCCCAGGCGCAACCAACTCTCCCCTCTTACCACAGCCTAGAAGAGAAAGTATTAGCAAGAGAGAAAGCAGAAACTTAAAAGATCTGTTGGCGTTTCTAGAAAGCATTTTCATGAATCAACTGACAACTTTTTCTTCAAAATATCATTAACCATATTGGGATTGGCTTTTCCGCCTGTCTCCTTCATGACCTGCCCTACAAAAAAACCAAAGAGCTTATCTTTGCCGTTACGGTATTCCTGCGCTTTGTCCTGATTTTGGTCGATGACTTTGCTTATTGCCGCCTCAATAGCGGCAGAGTCTGTTATCTGTCGCATCCCTTGCCTTTCGACCACGGCGACTGGGCTTTCTCCGCCAGACCAAACAATATCAAAAACATCTTTTGCTATTTTCCCCGATATGGAGTCGTCGCAGACGAGGTCCACAAGCTCTACCAAATACGCAGGCGAGATCTTTGATGCGCCAAGATCCAAGCCGGCTTTATTAAGATAAGCGAACAAGTCGCCAGTAAACCAATTGGCCAACATTTTGGCTTTTTCATTGGAAACTTTATTACCGGACTTCCTCGCCTCTACGGCCAGGCATTCTTCATAATATGCGGCATTCCCGCATTCTGACGTAATCAGCGCAGCGTCATAGTAAGACAAGCCATAGTCCTCTTGCAGCCAAGTCAGTTTTTTGTCAGGAAGCTCAGGCAAGGTCCTGCGTATGCTTTCGACCCTCTCTGCACTTAGGATGAGCGGCGGCAAGTCTGGATCGGGCATATAGCGATAATCTTGAGCGTCCTCCTTAGAGCGCATGGATTTCGTCTCCCCGGATGAAGAGTTAAATAAGCGCGTTTCTTGTATGACCTTTTTGCCATTTTCAATTAGATCGATCTGCCTGGAAACCTCGAACTCTATGGCCTGCTCAACGAATCTAGACGAGTTTATGTTTTTAACCTCTACCCTTGTACCAAGCGTCTCGTCTGGACGTCTTACGGAAACATTTACATCTGAGCGCAGGCTGCCTTCCTCCATATTGCCGTCGCACGTACCAAGATACCTAAGCGTCGTTCTTAGGATGCGCAGGAAGGCTGAGGCTTCCTCTTTACTGCGCATGTCTGGCTCGGTCACAATCTCCATAAGCGCCACGCCAGCGCGATTCAGGTCTATATAGGATTTATGCGGGTGTTGGTCGTGGAAGCTTTTCCCGGCGTCTTGCTCAAGGTGTATGTGATTAATCCTTAGGCCAAAAACTTTTGCCTCGTCCAACCGCACATTTATCCACCCGGGACCGATTATAGGGTTGTAAAACTGAGATATTTGGTATCCCGAGGGCAAGTCCGGATAGAAGTAATTCTTGCGGTCAAAGCGCGACCAAAGGTTTATTTCGGCATTAAGCCCTAAGCCCGTCTTAATCGCCTGATCAACACAAAATGTATTTATAACCGGAAGCATCCCGGGAAAAGCTGCGTCGACAAACGATACTTGCGAATTCGGCTCTGCGCCAAAGGTTGTGCTCGCGCCGGAAAACAGCTTTGACTGTGAGATGACTTGAGCATGAACCTCCATCCCTATCACAACTTCCCAGTTGCCTTTATACAAAGCCGGGGTGTAGTTCCTTTGCGCGACGCTCATGACGTTGCCTCTTCTTCACGCCAGGGAACGAAGCCGGAAGAAGATTCTATGACGCATCCGGCCTTGAAAAGCGCTTCTTCATTAAAGCTTGAAGCGATAAGCTGAATCCCCAAAGGCAGGCCGCGACTGTCAACACCGGCCGGGATAGATATTGCTGGCAGCCCTGCTATGTTTGCGGGCACGGTAAAAATATCGTTTAGATACATAGTCACAGGGTCGTTTTGCTTTTCTCCAATTGCAAATGCGCCGGAAGGCGCCGTTGGCATAAGAATTATGTCTGTGCTACTGAACGCGTCGGAGAAATCTTGTTTTATAAGCGCCCTTACCTTCTGCGCCCTTTGATAATATGCCTCTATATGGCCGGCAGACAGGACATAAGCGCCTATCAAGATTCTACGCCGCACTTCAGCGCCAAGACCTTCTCGGCGAGTGTTTTGGTATATCTCTCCGATGCTTTCGGCCGGTGCGCGAAAGCCAAAACGCACTCCATCATATCTTGACAAATTTGTTGACGCTTCTGCTGGGGCAATAATGTAATACGCCTCCAGCGAATGCTTGATATGCGGCATGCTTACGTCGAGCGCTTCGGCTCCGGCCGACTTAAGCCAAGCTGCGGCGTTACCAATCATTGTTTTAATGCTGTCGTCGCATTGATCTATCCAATCGCCGCCAGGCAGACCAACTTTAAGCCCTTTGATCGATTGACCAACAGACTTTTCGAAATCAGGAACGCCCACATTGGCCGAAGTGGAGTCTCTCGGATCATACCCTGACATAACTTGAAGCATTATTGCACTGTCTTTAACGGATTTTGCAAGCGCCCCTGCTTGGTCCAATGACGAAGCAAACGCCACCATACCCCAGCGAGAGCACCTTCCGTAAGTGGGCTTTATGCCTACGACGCCAGTATACGCGGCGGGCTGCCTCACCGAACCGCCAGTGTCCGACCCAGTCGCCCCCAGACATAAGCGCCCTACAACCGCGGCCGAAGATCCGCCAGAAGATCCGCCAGGAACCAGATCTTGCGCGGGATTATCTTTGGCCTTCCAAGGGTTGATGACGCTGCCAAAGCAGCTGTTTACGTTGGCTGAGCCCATAGCAAACTCATCCATATTGGTCTTACCCAACATGACGGCTCCGCTGTCTTTAAGTCGCTGCGTGACGCCCGATTCATAGGGAGGTATAAAACTTTCAAGCATACGCGAGCCAGCCGTAGTACGAACGCCTTTTGTACAGAAAAGGTCTTTATACGCAATCGGCAGTCCTTCCAACGCTCTGATTTCTCCTCGAGCTAACCTTGTATCAGACTCCTTTGCCTGCGCTAAAGCCAAATCGCCGGTCACCGTTATAAAGGCGTTCCAGCAAGCTTTTGCCTCGATGCGCTTCAAGAAAGCGGCTGTCAGCTCAGCGGCCGAAATTTTTTTGGCTCTTAGAAGGTCACGCGCTTCGGACAGCGTGAGCTCTGTAAGATTGTTCATGCTTATTCCACTATTTTAGGTACGACAAACATGCCGGAAGATTGCTCTGGCGCATTACCCACAATATCGTCCAAGCAATTGTTATCATCAACGACATCTTGGCGCTCATAAGCCTGGGCGACTGTTACAGTGGACAAAGGCTCAATTCCACTGCAGTCTATCTCATTAAGTTGCTCAACAAACTCAAGAATCTTTTCCAACTCGGATGCTATTTGTGGAACTTCGTTGGGTAGTATTTTAATCTTAGCCAGTTCGGAGATTTTCAGAACATCTTGGTCAGAGATTTTCATTTTGGCTTTCTGATACTGCTGATATCCGCAACATTATATTTATTTCCTTGAGATTTCCAGATATTAATGCCTACGTAAGCTGTAATAATGGCCGGTTATGTTTATGTTGTCCCTTGATTGCTGTTTGGACAGAATTTCTATTGCCGTATCCGATGAAAGCAGGTACGTGCTGGCTTTACAAGAGCACGAAAATCACTTTGACGCTGCGTCAGTTTTGGCCTCTATGATTGCTAATGTCCTTAAGAGCGCAGATATAACGATGAAAGACGTCGCTGTTTGCATAACAACAGTTGGTCCTGGATCTTTCACAGGCATTCGTGCGGGCATAAGCACAGCGTACGGCATTGCCGCAGCCTGCCCCAACATACGACTTTACGGCATAACATCCTTTGAGGCGGTCTATGCATCGTATCAACACACAAGCGTGCCGGATAATGCGATTATCGCCTTAGATACAAGAAGGAACGATTACTACTTTCAAGACGCTAAAAAATCTCTGTCGCCCCAAGTGGGTACGGCTGAACAAATCGTTGATATCGCCAAAGCCAAAAATATTGAACTAATCATAACCAATAAAACCGACGGCCTATTCGATTTAGCGTCTGTTAGCGTCGTTGAACAAAAAATTACTGCCGAAGCTTTGCCTAGCGCGGTCGATATGATGGACGAGCGTCCGTTATCGCCTCTGTACCTCAAGGAGGCTGCGGTTAAGGTAAAATGCTTATAAGCGTAAAAGTGACCCCCAAAGCGTCGACAAATGCCGTTGTCAGCTTCAAAGATAAAGCGCTTCAGGTTAAAGTTACGGCTGCCCCTGAAAATAATAAGGCAAATGAAGCGCTGATTAAAATTGTTAGCAACTTTCTGAGGGTGCCAAAATCTAAGATACAAATAATCTCAGGGCTGAAATCCAGGCATAAAACGCTGTCAGTAGAAACTGACGATATTGGCTCTGTGGAAGCTGGCCTTAACAGCAAAAATTAGGGGTTTAGGACTAATCGCCACCCTGAGTGTACTCTATGGACATCACTTCGAAACTTTTTTCACCACCCGGCGTTTGAACCTCAATAACATCCCCGATCTTTTTGGAAATTAGCATCCTAGCAATGGGGGAAGTAATCGATATGTATCCTTTAGACGCGTTGGCCTCATCTATGCCAACGATTGTGTATTGTACCTTGCTGCCAGCGTTATTCAGGTCGCTAAGGTCTACAGTTGCGCCAAATTTCACATCATCGCCAGGTAGCTTCGATGAATCTATCACCTCTGCACGCGACAATTTATCCTCAATTTCGGCTATGCGTCCTTCTATAAAGCCTTGTTTCTCGCGTGCGTAGTGATATTCAGCGTTCTCAGACAAATCGCCAAGCTCTCTGGCGGCCGAAATCTCTTTAATAATGGCCGGACGATCCACAGTCTTAAGCTGCTTAAGCTCGTCTTGCAACGCCTTAAACCCTTTAGGGGTCATATGAATCTTAGATTCGTCCATGCTGTATGCTTCCGTTTTTCTAATACAATTTCAAGAACGGGATTGTACGGTCGATTTTTTTTATTGCAAGGGCTAAAATCGTTTCAACTAAACATATGCGCATGAGGGCATTCTTTGACAAGATTTGTTGGGATTTTTTGCGGAGCAAGCAACGCTGATACACGCCTGCTTGAACAAGAGGCCTTCAGTCTGGGAACAAAACTAGCGTCCCAAGACTACAAGATTCTTTATGGCGGCGGAACCCAGGGACTGTCCGGAGCGCTACTGGAAGGAGCGATTTCGTATGACCTCAACAGCATTATTGCAGTAGTGCAAAAGCATGAACTTGACCTAATCAAATCAACCGGCATAACTTGTCACCAAGTGGCAAGTGTATCGGAAAGAAAGGACTTTATTCTAAGCAAATCCGAAAAAATTTTTATACTACCGGGAGGTTTGGGAACTTTTGATGAGCTGGCTTATTGCGTTTTGTGCAAGCAATCTGGCGAGTATGCCGGCGATATAATCCTTATAGATTTTGGTGGATATTGGGCATTTTTAGATGACGTATTTGAAAAAATGGCCTCTTACAGATTCATAAAGCAGTCCGACAGAGGACTATACAAGCGAATCAGCAATTTGGATGACATCAACGAGGTAATGGTTTGATATTCGGTAACGTCTATATACGGTCGGCTGTATTTGGACTGGCGGCTGCTTTAGGCTTTGCCCCATGCGGCGTTTTTGTATGCACAACAGCGTCGCTAGCATGGCTGTACAATTGCATAAAAACCGCAAACGATCCTAAAGCCGTCTTTTGCATGACCTTTTGCTGGCTGTTTGCGTTGTACTTGGGAACAATGTACTGGATTGTCGTACCGCTGACAATAAACGGCGGCGAGTTTATCTGGCTAATCCCATTTGCCATTACTCTTGTCCCAGCATTTTTGGCTGCGCTTCAAAGCTGCTTTGTATGCTTATCTTCAGTTTTTGGCCGAAGCAAAAATTTTTACTTCCTGATTTTCACCGCATTTTGGTGCCTAGGTGAGGCAGCTGTTGTAAACCTGCCGATATTGGGGTTTCCCTGGAACCTCATGGGCTATGTGTGGAATTTTTCTGTTTATGCCATACAGTCCGCATCGTTTTTGGGAATATATGGATTAAGCGTGCTGTTTGTCTTGTCATCGGCTGTTTTGGGCGAGGCCATTTGCGTACCCAAACGTAGAGCGTTACTAACCTTTTTGGCCGCCTTAATTGTAAGCTTCAACTTTCTGTTTGGCGTGGTAAGGCTTTATATGGCCGGCAATACCAAATTCACTAAGGTAAAGATGGCCATTATACAAAGCAACATTCCTCAGGAGCTTAAGTTGCGTAACGACCAATTGTACGCCAACCTCAAATTTTACGTCGATGCGACAATGACGCTCTCGGATGACGTCGATATTGTTGTATGGCCTGAATCAGCAGTTCCATTCCCGTTCTGTCCAGACGAGGCCGTTGGAAAGTGCATTGCCGCCCTAAATGGCAATAAGAGGTTAATCGTAACGGGAGGGGTGAGATATTCGCCAGAATATGATGGTGGCTGTAAGCTTTACAACAGCATGTTCACAATCGCCCCTAACGGTTGTATAGAGTCTTTCTATGACAGACAAATACTGTTGCCATTTGGTGAATATATTCCATTTAGAAAGATAATACCGATTAAAAAAATAACTGACGGCACGCAAGATTATTCCCCTGGCGACAGACGCAGATCCACTTTACAGGCAGCAGACGTTGTCTTTATCCCTAAAGTCTGTTCTGAAGTTGTATTTCCAATCAAGACAGCTGTCATAAGCAGCGCGTCCGCCATACTTAACATTGCAAACGACGGTTGGTTTGGAAAATCAAGCGAGTCTTATCAGCATCTGGCAATTGCAAGGATACGCTGCGTTGAACTTGGGCTGCCATTGATTAGAGTGTCCAATACCGGGATATCTGCGGTTTTCGATTCATACGGCCGCGAGATAGAAAAAATCAGCTTAGGCCAATCGGCAACCAGGATTTTTCTGCTTCCAAAAGCATTAAGTGAAAAAACACCATTAACTGCCGTTAATTAAGGATTAGGTTGTCTTTCACTCTGTGGGCAATTGACCTTACCAACTTTGCCAGGGAACAGGCTTCTTTTAGGCTGCATGTCTTAAATTCTGGGACGCCGCTTTGCTTAATGCCTAAAACGTCGCCGCCATGGCGAATATGAAGGTCTTCATGTGCAATTACAAAACCGTCGCTATTTTTTTGAATAACCTTAAGGCGCCGATGAGCAGTATCGCTTAGCGGCGGCTGATAAAGCAGGACGCAGTGTGATTGTTTGCTGCCACGACCAACTCTGCCGCGCAGTTGGTGCAATTGCGCCAAACCAAACCTTTCGGCATGTTCAATCACCATCAACGATGCGTTTGGCACGTCTATACCAACTTCTATCACGGTTGTTGAGACTAAAAGACGAATACTACCGTTTTTAAAGCTAAGCATCGTTTGATTTTTATCCTTTTGCTTTCCATGAATAAGCCCCACATTAAAGCCGTCCAGTTGAGTCTTCAGGTACTCAAATCTGCTTTTGGCGGCAGCTAGGTCAAGCTTTTCAGACTCTTCAACCAGTGGGCACACCCAATAAATCTGATCGCCTGAAGCCAGCAGTTTATGAACGCGGTCAATCAAAAGCGGCAATTTATCCAACGGCAGGACAGAAGTCATGACGCTCAGGCGATCTTTGGGTTTATCGTGAATTTCACTTATGTCTACGCTTCCGTCGTATACCATAAGCAAAGTCCGTGGAATGGGCGTGGCGGACAAGTATATGACACTGGCTTGTTCATTTCTCTTGCGCAAGCTTTCTCGTTGATCAACGCCAAATCTATGCTGTTCATCAATGACGATTAGGCCAAGTTTCTTAAAAACGACCTTTTCCTCCAGCAAGGCATGTGTGCCAACTACAATGTTGGTAATTCCGTCTTTAATCTTAGCGTAAACGGCCTTACTGTTATTGGATGCAGTTAGAAGCGCTATCGTCAGTCCTCCAAACCCACACAAATTTACGATTGTCTCGAAGTGCTGTTTGGCAAGGACCTCAGTTGGCGCAAGTAAAGCGCATTGATATCCGGCCTCGACGGAGCTCAACATGGCCAAAAAAGCCACAAGCGTTTTTCCGCAGCCCACATCCCCTTGAACTAAACGTAACGCTGGATAATGGGCGGACAGATCTTGATCTATGTCCTTAAGCGCATCTGTCTGCCCTTGCGTTAATATAAGATCCGGCCTGGTTTGAAAAAAATCCCGCCGCAGTATCGTCGATGGCGGTATCACAGCTCCAGATGCGCTTTGACGTTGAAGACGATTTTGTTCAACTTTCTTGCCCCTGGTTACCAGTTCATCCAGAGCTAAACGTAACCGGGCCTTGGATGTAGATATATTAAGGTCTTGCTCGAATTTAGGCGCATGAACCGCTAAAAGACTTTCGTACCAACCGCTTAATTCGTATTCTTTCAAAGTTTTCTCATCGAACCAGTCTTCTAAATCCCATATGCAGCCAAGCTGCTTAAGCAGTTGCGCGATACAACGTTGAATCGTGCCGTTGTTAAGTCCTGCGGTTAAGGGATACAAAACATCAACGCCGCACAGCTTATCCAACAAGTGTGCAGGGGCCGCTTTATCAGGGTGAGCAATCTGTATTTTGCCTTTATATTTCTCTACGCGGCCGCTTATGGCTCGCGTTTGATTCAAGGGGAATTGGCTCTCTATGTACTGCATACGGGCGTTAAAGAAAACCAACGTAAGGCCGTCTCCGTCTTTGTCAGAACAATATATTCTAAACGGCTGAGCGCCCCTTTTTCCCCAGTGCGGCTGAACGTATTCGTCGATACGCAGACAGATAGTATTATAATCGCCTATCTTCAGCGCAGACACACAGTCCGCTTTATGGCGATACAATGTCCCAGAAGGCAAGTGAAAAAGCAGATCTAGAGCCGTTTCTATGCCCAACTTTTTAAGCAAATTTGCCGTCCTTGCTTCAAAGACGCTAATCGGATCGTTAAGAAGCGTCTTTATTCGTTTAATGTTGCTCAATCCTGGTTGTATGCTGCTGTAAACACGTATTGAAAGCTATCTCACAAGTTGCATAAAAGCAATTGGCGCAGGCCTTTCCGGGCATTCAACGCAACCCTCTCTTCAAACATTAATCATCTAGTAACAGTCAAAAGATGTTGATATATATGAAGTTACGGTTGGCAGTGGTCCGATGAAGTACATTAAATACCTGATATTAGCAATTATCGTCGCTTATACCGCCTTGGTTCCGGGTAAAGTCGCCGTCGATTGGTTGGGTTATCATATCGAAGTTTCGGTCGCCATTGCGACGGCTTCTGTTTCGTTATTGATTGTTGTGTATTGGTTGACCAAGGGCCTTATACGCCGCATGTTTGGCTTTGTTCGCAACTTTTACAGCGCCAATAAGACAGAGAGAATACTTGACGTCGTCGCCAGCATACTGGCTGCGCTTATAAGAAAAGACTATAAAGAAGCTGATAAGCAAATCGCTCGCTCGCGCAAGCTTGTAAAGGCCGGGCATCCTTTACTAACTTGGCTTGAAGGCAATCACAGAGCATCCATTGGAGACAGTGAAAACGCCAATTTGCTGTTTTTTAACTTAAGCAACAATGACAAATACAGATTCTTAGGGGCTTATTCTCAGTACAAACTTCGCATAGAAAATTCTCAAAACGCAGCAGCCTTTAAGGTTGCTCAAAATTATTTAGAAAAAAACCACAAAGACTTTTTCTTTTTGGAACAGGTTATAACCCTAGCGGTTAAAGAAAAAGATTACGAGCTGGCTTTAAATTATCAGGCCAGTCTGCCAATCAGCCTTAGCGGTCAAGAGAACGAAGCGGCGATTTGTTACCTGTTGGCGCAAGGCAAATCCGAGGAAGATAAAGAGCTTAGGCTTGAACAAGCTTGCAAGCTGGACAGCGGTTTAGTTCCTGCTGTGCTTGAGTACGCAAAATGTTTGGCAAATAAAGATCAAGCCAAAAAAGCGGAAAAATACCTGTGGAAATGCTGGGAGAAAAGTGGGCACTACAGATGCATTTTAGATTTGCAAGAACTTCTGCAAGCCAACGAGAAGGAAAGGCTTAATATAGCCAGAAAAGCGGTTGAGTTTATGCCGGATCGCTGGGACAGTTACTACATAGCGGGGTTGGCGTACCTGAATGCGCAATTGCTGGTTACCGCCAAGGAATATTTAAGTAAAGCTTGGCAAATACTGCGTACACAGGAGGTCTGTGATTTCCTTAAATCAATCGACGACTGCGGTATGGATTTGTTTGACGGAACCTTCGACAAGGTGCACTGGACTTGCTGTAAGTGCTTGATGCAATCTGAAGATTGGTTGCCCATATGCCCAAAATGCGAGTCTTTCAACAGCCTTAAATGGTTCAGCAACGCCTCTTCCCACTGACATATTAAGCTTTACCAAATTGCTGGCGATTGACGTATAACGCACAGGCAGCCTGTAGATTGCAAACGTGCGATGAATTGCTTAACATGAGCTGTCGATTCAATTTACATACCTTTGAAGTACGTTTTTTACGAAACATTTCCAGGAGTTGCCGTAGATCGCATCTGCGCAGCTTTGCTGGAAAAGGCTTTTGGAGCGGAAACCAGAGCGGTAGTTTTCTCGCCGTTTATAGAGCGAATCAGAGCGCTGGACAGTTTACTTTGGACGTTTAGGCCGGGCTCGTTTGTCCCGCATGGGTCGTCAGAAAGTGCGTCACAGCCAGTCGCCCAACCAATATGGCTGACCGACAAGCAGGAAAATCCTAATAATGCTCAAATACTGATGTTGGTTGATTATTGCGAAGCTTTGCGTGATGCGGACACAGAAGCGCTTGGATTTTCAAAAATAATCTATATTACTTCTGGCGCAGATGCGGATAGCCTCTTTAAGCTTAAATCTTTTTGCAATAGCGCATCTGAACCCGACAGCGCCGTATTCTGGCAACAAGGGAAAAATGGCGATTGGCAACAGGTATGAATTTGTTGTAAAAATATCGAATCTTTATAAAGCAGGGTGAAGAAAACAACGATGCGCGAAATGACTTTATCTATACTGAAACCAGATGCCGTGAGACGTAATATCACCGGCGCCATAAACAGCTATTTTGAAAAAGCTGGCCTTTCAATAGTTGCGCAAAAAAGAATCAAGCTGCCTTACGAGCAGGCCGAGGCATTTTATGCTGTGCATAAAGAGCGCCCCTTTTTCCAAAGCCTTTGCAAATCAATATCCTCTGGACCGGTGGTAGTTCAGGTGCTGTCCGGAGACGGAGTAATTGCTTTAAACAGAAAGATTATGGGCGCTACTGACCCCGCCAACGCTGATCATGGCACAATCAGAAAGGATTTCGCCTTGTCGATTGAGGAAAACAGCGTACATGGATCTGACAGTCCGGAAAACGCGGCCAAAGAGATTCAGTTTTTCTTTAGCGAGATTGAAATCATCCCTTAGACTAAGGTTAAGTATGCTTGGCTTTGTGAGAATATTGTTGGTATTGTGCTTTTGGCCCGTCGGATCGGGGGCCTTAGAGGCTTATGCTTCGACTGTCGCGGTTAAAGACGTCTTCGTAAAAGCAGAAGATAAAAGCGCAACAAAAGCCAAAGATCAAGCTTTGCGTAAAGGCGAGGCTTTGGCTGTCCTTGAAGCAGCGCAAGCAATGGCCGAGCCACACCAGAACATCAACGATATTTTATCGTCGATTAGAAGTCCTTCTGCCTATGTTTCGGACTTTACTATAAACGAAGAAAAAATAACCCCTACTGCATATGAAGCCTTTGTCACATATCGCTTGGCAAAAGATAGGCTGATTAAGCTTCTTGTTGACAAAGGCGTTAAGCTTAAGCCGGAAGCTGAACGTATAGCCAGTATTAGAGCAAAAGATCTTTACGGGAAAGAGGTTGTGATAGAAAGTTTAGGGGACGCCTCAGGCGGGCGGCCTAGGCGTGCGCCAAGCGATTCAGATAAAAGCTTTGGTCGGGATAATGGAGCAGAGCCGCATGCGACTGTGATCAAGATAAGGACGCATTCTGTTAAGGATTGGCTTGATCTGTCGCCGGTTTTGGCGAATTTTTTTGAATCAACAACTGTTTATGTTTCGGCAAATCTAACGATACTGGAAGCGTCCAACATCGTCATAGACGATAACTTGATCAAAGCGGTCAGCGAGCGTGGGTTTAGCCTGACGGTATTGCCAGATAAGACGGTTGTTGTGTCCATAAAAGAGGCCTTGGCTGGCGATCGGGAAGCAAATACTGCCCCGCCGCCAAGCTCTGTCGTATCTGAGGCAGGCATTGGGCACACAATCTAAACACGTTTTGTGTCGTTGCTGTAGCCCATTAAGATCAATCATAAATCTGCCGAATTGTTTGTCATTCATGCGTTTAATCAGCGCGCCAGCGGTGTTTTACCTTCTTAATATAAGGTTATTTGCAGAGTGTTTTATGGTATTTCTATGCGCCTCAGCAACAGACTTTTTGGACGGATATACGGCGCGTAGATTTGGCGCTTCTTCCAGCTTTGGTTCTGCGCTGGATCCGCTGGCTGATAAGACGTTGATGTTCTTTTTTTATTACGGGGCATACAGGATTGGGGCTGCGCCATTATGGCTGTTTTTACTGATTATATCGCGAGATATGCTTATATTGGTCGTCGCCTTATATATAATCTGCAAATGGAATAGTAAAGGGACGGCCGATTCAGTAAACTCTTTCAAGCCATCTTTTATAAGTAAACTGAACACTGTTTTCCAGCTTGTTTTGGCCTTGGTTATTTTGTGCGATTTGTGTCTGTGGGGCGATTGGACAAGGATAGCGGCGGAGGCGCTTATCTGTATCGTTGGAATAACAACCCTTGTTTCTGGTATACAGTATCTTGTGTCTTATTTAAGGTCTAATGTGATTCGATGATGCACAGGCAAAAAGCACCGCACCGTCTTTTGTTTTGGCCAACGATGTTCGTTCTGTTTGCGGCCTTTTTCTACTTATTTGGGGTGGTTACCGTTCCGTTTACGGCAAGCGCTATATTCGCCTATGTTCTTCGCCCGCTGTATCAAAGGGCGTCAAAAGTCCTTAATAACGAAACCCTGACCAGTCTTTTTGTCACATTCGGCTTTATCTTAATGTTCGCCGCCTTTGCGGTGGTGTTCCTGCCGTACCTTGAGATGGAGCTTATCAAGCTTATCAAAATAGTCCCAAAGTGCATCGCTCAGATTGCAGAAGTGTCTTCTAGCATTATAAACGCGGTCTTTGAACACTGGACCATACCTGATCAGGCAAGCCTGAAACAGGTTATGATCGATGTAGGCGGCGGGCTTACAAAAAATCTGCTGGAGTTTACCCTTAAACTTTTTGCAAGTGGCGGATTTATCGCTACGGGGGCGGCAACCCTTGTTATTGCTCCGTTCGCTATATTTTTCTTGCTGAAGGATTACGACAAGCTGGTAAATGCAGTTCGCGCTTGGGTTCCCAAAAGTCAGCTGCCTATGTTTGGCGAGATATGCCGCAGGGTTAACGATGTTTTGTCCGGATATTTCAGGGGACAGCTGGCAGTATCGCTGATTATGGGCGGTTTCTATACAGTCGCGCTGTGGACGCTGAAGCTGGATGCGGCGGTGTTTATGGGGTTCTTGAGCAGCATTCTGTCATTTGCGCCAACAATTGGTGCATTGATAGGGCTGGTTGTAGCTTCATTCCTAGGAATAGTGCAGTTTGGCGTAGATTATCGTGTTGCGGTCATAGTTGCGATTTACCTAACGGGGCAGTTTATCGAGGCCAATTTTTTGGTTCCAAGACTGATAGGATCGAAAGTGGGATTACATCCGCTTTGGGTGTTTTTTGCAATATATGCCGGTATTTCGCTGTATGGGGTGATTGGCGTGATAATCGCCGTACCTGCCGCCGCAGTAATCAATGTTGGCGTGCGTTTTGCCTTGGAGAATTTTCATAAATCTGAAACATACTTAAGTTGATATGAATCAGATTATTCTTAATTTTGGCGACCAACCCAAGCTTGGGTGGAGCGACTTTGAAGTCGGTCCGGCCAATCAAGCCGCAATTGAGTGGTTGATTAAATGGCCAAATTGGCCCTCAAATGGACTGGTGATACATGGCGAAGCCGGCTGCGGTAAAACTCATCTAGGTAGGCTTTGGATGAGCATGGTGGACGCCGAACTTGTTACACCAAATAATTTGGCTTGTACGGTTGAACAATGTGCCGGAAAGCACTTTCTTGTGGACAGCATAGATATACTGAAAAGCAATGAAAAACTAGCGTTTCATCTTATCAATATTGTTAAAGAAAAAAATGGCAGCCTCTTGGTTTTAGACCGAGAACCGCCGTTCAATTGGGATATTGATTTAAAAGATTTGGTTTCTAGGCTTTTGGCGTTAAGCTCAGTTCAGATTATGCCTCCGGATGATATGCTGTTGGCAGCAATACTGGCGACCCAGCTGAAATCCAGGGGAAATGTCCCTGATCTCAGGTTTTGTAAGTATGCGATTGACAGGCTTCCTCGTACATTTGATGCAGTTTTGGATTTTGTAAGTCGCATCGATTCTGCCTCGCTGCAAACTAAGAAACCTATAACCTTCTCGCTTATTAAGTCTATTTTGGAAACAGCGCAGCATATCTAGCATTTAACGTAATTGAATGCTACGGCCAGATAGTTGACTTTCACTATCAAATGTGATAGTATATCCTATATTTTAACGGAGGCATTTATGGCGATGGCGACCAGAATAAACATGGGACTAGACTTAAGCACGGTGAATCAGCTTAAGCAAATCGCTAAGGCGACGAAAACAACAGTATCTCAGCTGTGTGCAAAGTACGTAAAACAACAGTTGGAATACGACGAAGACGCCTATTGGATGAAGATTATTTCTGAAAGGCGGCATGAGCCTAATTTTCCAGCAGAACAAGTTTGGAAAACGCTTAGGCTGGAAAATGATTGATGTGGAGGATCGAATTTAAAGAAAGCGCAGTAGCAGATTTAAAAAAGATACCTAGAAACTTGCAAATATCTATCAAGAAGGCAATTTGCGAGCGTATAGCCGTCACCTCATATAGGTTTAAACCCCTAAAAGGCGAGTGGGAGGGTTGCTACAGGCTTAGGGTCGGTGATTACCGAATTATCTATGAAGTAAATAAATCAGAGGTTGCAGTAATCATCATTAAGATCGGAATCAGGAGCGACGTGTACTAAAACAACAGTTTGTTTTTACTGCTTTTATTTGATTAAAAACTCTAACAAGCGATCTGTTATCCTGGCAAAGGTCTGATCGTAACTTCTGAGTCGTTTATAGCGGCCTTTATATCAGCGATGACCTGTTTTGCTGTACGATCGGCGTCAATAAGACTTAGGGTTTTGTCAACCACAACCTCAATAACAATAAACTTTTTATAAGCGGCAGAACGTGTTTGAAGTCTGGCAACTGATTTTACGCCAGGCACGCCTTCGGCAACTTTGCGTATCTGATTTTTTAGTTGCTTGGGAAGTTCCTCATCCATCAGGTCTTTAGCAGCGGCGAGAAACACTTGAATAGCATTGTAAAAGATGTATATCGCAACGCTTACGCCGAAAAATATGTCTATATACGGCAGATCAAAATTATCGCTTGTCCAGACAGCAATTATCGCTCCGAAATTTAATGCCAGATCGCCTTTGTAATGGACTGCTACCGCTTCTATCAGCAGAGATTTAGTCCTTTTGATCGTGTATTTTTGAATCAGTATTAGGCATACCAAAAGCGCTGACGAAATTAACACTAGCCATATGCCTGTTTTGGCTTCTTTAACTTGCTCATGGTTGAAAATATGTTCAAGTACCTCCATGATTAGAAGTATCCCGCTGCCTAGGACGAACATAGTCTGACCAATCGAAGCTACGGATTCTGCTTTGCTGTGGCCAAAGCTGTGGCGGCCGTCGGCCGGTTTATCGGCAACAGAAATTGCAAACACAGCAGTTGCCGATGCAATAACGTCCATGAGGCTGTCGACGAAAGCCGCTTGCAAGCTTGTTGAATTGGTAAACAACCAAGCGCACAACTTCAGTATGGCGATGACAGCCGATATGGCGACCGACCAATATATGGCGTTTCTGACAAGCTTATGACGAGGATCGCCAAAATCAACGACAGAAAGCTTAAACAAATTACAGTGCGTGTGATGCGCCATTTTATGATCCGATGCGTTCGCAAACAAATGCATGAAATACCTAAACTAATTAGCAAGATAATTTTTACAGATTATCAGTTGCTTACAAAGCCTTCCTCTTTACCAAATCTCATTTATTCATATCTTCATGATTATCATACCTTATTTTAAAGGGAAAATATGGTTTTGAGATAATCATAAAAGTGGTATCCGTCTGAAGTTATTACGACGATGATCGGTTGTCATTCCGAAAGCAATGATATCTGCAGGATAGAAACTGCGTCGTATCCCCGCTTACACGATACACGATCCTGTGTTCTTTATTAATTCTGCGAGACCAACATCCAGAAAGCTCATACTTTAACGATTCAGGCTTACCAATTTCGCTGAATGGACGATGTCTTGTTTCATCTACTAGACGCAGTATTTTGTCGGAAATTTTTCTGTCGCACTTCTTCCAATACTCAAAATCGTCGTGAAATTTCAGCGCAAACTCAATATCCACCGGTTAATTCTTCAAACGAGACCGTTTCTTCGTTATCGGCTTGTTTTACAGATTCCAGCAGATATCGTCTGTTGGCTTCAGATCGCAGCAAGTAAGAAGTTTCGTCCATCGATTCGTATTCTTCGGCAGAGATTATGACAGCCTTCTGCCCATTTTTCCTTCTGATGTAAATGGGAACGTTGTTATCACACACTGCAGATAGGATGCTGGCTAAATTTTGGCGCGCCTCGCTGTAAGATACTTCTTTCATAATCAAGCCCCCCCCACCGCTCTTCAATTGTACAGGATAGTTGTACAACATCATAACCAAAATGTTAAGAATAAAAATGAATAATTTAATCCCTATTGATCAAGCAATCCCCATTTTAATCGTAAGGATTTTTTTCTTTACGGTACTGAAATACCAACGGCCCTCCCCATAATGAGAAGGCCTGCCGTAAACTGTTTAGCAAATACCTTTCGTATGATCCTAACGACGCGGATGCGTTTGTAAACAAGACAAACTTCAATGGATGAGTGCCGATTTGAGTGATGTACTTTATCTTAACCTCACGCCGCTTGAAAAGAGGCGGAGTTTTTTCTTCCAAAGCCCGTTTTAGCCACCGGTTTAGCTTGCCGGTCCCGATTTCAGCGCCCATTTTGCCGTAAACGTCCATGCAGTAATCTATAAGCTTGTTGAGGTTTTGTGATTTTACCGCAGATACTGGAATAATTGAGGCTTCCCCGCCAAGCTGGGACAAAGCATGGCTGACCTGGTATTTTGCCTCTTCCATAGCGGCCTTTGGGTTCTTTACCAAATCCCATTTATTTAGCGCTATCACTACTGGTTTGCCGCTTTCATAAGCGTGTCTGGCAATGGTGAGATCCTGCCTTTCCAAGGAATGTACGGCGTCAATTACTAAGACCACAACATCCGCTGACGCCGAGGCCTTGTTGGCGCTGTTGACGTACAGAAATTCCTGATGTTCAATCACGTTTGGCCGCTTTCTTTGCCCAGCAGTATCCGTAAGAACCAAGTTGCGTCCTTTATAAAGCCAATCAACCGCAATCGCATCATGCGTAGTGCCGGCCTCCTTGTCAGTAATTAGGCGATAATCCCCAACTGTTGCGTTGATAAGGCTTGACTTGCCGGCGTTTGGTCGACCGACAAAAGAGATTTTTATCTTTTCTTGGCGTTTTAGTGTGGGGGGGGGGTCGCAATTCAGAATCTTTTCTCGTTCGGGCCAAATATCCAAGAGCCTGTAATATACGTCAGAAATACCTATGTTGTGTTCAGCTGATATACTGATAGGGTCGCCAAATCCCAAGCATTGACAGTCCAAAACCTCACGGTTACGGTCGATTTTATTCACCAGCAGTAATACTTGCTTCTGGCCAGTTTTTTTAAATGAAGTCCTTATGAAATTCGCCAGCTCTTTATGTATGACAATGTTTTCATCAATCATAAAAAAGATGATTTCGGCTGCCTGTATTGCCTTAAACGATTGATCATTCATCTCTTTGGCCAAGTGAGACGCCGCCCTGGGATCGATACCAGCCGTATCGATCAAATCAAACTCTAGATCATAGAGAGACGCTCCACTCTCAAGCCAATCTCTGGTCATGCCAGGTTGACTGTGCGTTAAAGCTACCCTGCGTCCCGCCAGGCGGTTAAATAAAGTGGACTTGCCTACATTAGGCGCGCCTATAAGCGCTATTTTCATATCTTTATTAACAAGTAAATTAATCGTGTTGCTCCGGATTATAGTATGCGCGGCGCGGCATGCCAATTTGAAAACTTTTGTATCACAGCAACCGATTACAGTGTATAATTACGCCCTGATGTTTTTGGGCATAACAAGATGATAACCGCTTCTACCGCAACAGAGACCGTAAAGATAGTACAAGACGTTGCTGCCGGCCAAGGCATGACTGTTTTTTCGCTGTTTTATCAGGCAACACTGACTGTAAAGTTCGTGATGTGCGTGCTTGCAGTCGCCTCATGCTGGAGTTGGGCGCTGATTTTCTACAAAGTAATTCTCATTAGAAAACTTTCAGCAAGAACGCGTGCTTTTAAGCAAGCGTTTTGGTCGCGTAAATCGCTTGATGAGATACATATGATGTTCTCTAAAGATAAAGATTCGTTCCCAATGTTGTTTTGCAATATGCTGCACGAGCACAATCAACTGGCGAAGGCCGTCTCCAACCGCGATCGAGATACATTTTCCACCATATGTGAAGAAAGGCTTGAGCGCGTTGCTGAGGTTTGTATCATCAGAACACGAACTTTTCTTGAAAGCAAGTTAAGCTCTTTGGCGAGTATTGGTTCAATTTCGCCATTTGTCGGGTTGTTTGGTACGGTCTGGGGGATTATGAACAGCTTTGAAGCCATCGGGCTTGAGAAAAATGCAAGCCTAGCGTCCGTAGGCCCAGGGATAGCAGAAGCTCTGCTTGCTACAGCGCTGGGACTGGCGGTAGCAATTCCGGCGGTTTTTGCTTATAATAAGATTTCGTCAAGCGTGGCTTCGTATATAAGCGACCTAGAAATATTCGCCAACGAATTCATTTTGATTCTGCTTAAGAAGCTTGATGGGACAGGAGATTGATTTTGCTTAAAGGACTTAGTTCAAGGCACAAAAATTGTCCGGTTATGAGCGATATCAACGTCACGCCTATGATCGACGTGATGTTAGTGCTGCTGGTGATATTTATGGTGACAGCGCCACTGTTAACCTTCGGCGTCAAGGTGGATCTTCCTAAAACGGAAGCGTCCGCAATTGCTGACCAAGAAGAACCCCTGACAGTAAGCATCAAACGCGACGGATCAGTCTGCATAGGAGATATATGTGTTGATGGAGAAACGCTTATCAGTAAGCTTTTGGCCATTACTAACAACAACACAACCGTTCGACTTTACCTGCAAGCCGATCGTACCCTTAAGTACGAAGATGTTATGCAAGTGATTGCTATGCTAGACAATGCCGGATTCAAGAAGATTGCGCTTATATCCGACATGCCAGACAAGCCTGTCAAAGGAAAAGCGTTGAAATAGGACGGAGGCAGCTCTTTGCAACAAAGCCTTTGGTTGTCAGTAGCATTACATGCTGTGTTTTTGTTGATTGTGTTTGTTGGCATACCTTCTCGTTCAAGAGTCGTGCCTGATACGTTCAACCTAGAGGTTATAAAGCGAACCGACCTTGAGGAAATACAGAAAAAAGCGGCAGAGTTAAGTCCTGACTCTAAGGAAGAAAAGCCGCTTGAGACTAAGCATTCGTTTCAAACTGAACCGCCAGTGAAAAAAAACAGCAGCGCAGTTCCTGATGCTAAAGTATCGCCAAAAACGAACAAGGATTTGGAAAAGGTGTTGGATAATGTGGTTAAGGAAGAGAATCTTAATAAGCAATTCGATAATATGCTTAGAAACGTTGAGAAAAATACCTCGAAGAAAAAGGCGGCTAAAACTGTGGAAAACAGGACGGTAGACGACGTGCTAGGCAGTATCGACAGCTCGTCCAGTGAGGGGGTAGATGGGGTAAGCGCACTGAGCGCTACTGAAGAGGAGGCTATTCGGCAGCAAATTTACCCAAATTGGTTTGTGCCAGCTGGCATTAAGGACGCAGAAAACATTATCGTTGAAATAGAAGTTCGATTGAGTGAAACTGGCGAGGTTCTTTCCGCCAAAATCTTAGATAAAAAAAAGTGCATGTCGCAGCAAAGTACCAGAGTTGCCGCAGAAAGCGCCAAAAGGGCCGTTATGCTGTCCAGTCCGATCAAAGTGCCTGCGTCGCTTAAGGGCGCCTTAAAGAATTTTGTTTTGCGTTTTAATCCAAAGGATGTGTTAGATCGATGAAAAAGTTTCTTGCTTTGTTCGCCCTGCTATTTTTTAGCAGATCGCTTTTTGCAGAAGTCACGATAGACATAAATCGCGGAGTGTATTCTCCTATACCTATTGCAATTCATGATTTCCGCGGTCAAGATCAAACGACTGCGTCTCTTATAAAAAGCATAATAAAGAACGACTTAGAAAGTTCTGGCCTTTTACGCCTGGTAGATTCGTCTGCTTTTATCCAGAAACTTCAGGGGATTGAGGACGCGCCTAATTTTGCTAATTGGCGCCTTATCAATACGCAATTTCTTCTGAATGCCGAAGTCAAATCCTACGGCGACAAACTGACCGTAATCTATAAGCTTTATGATGTGTTATCTGAGGGAATAGTCGTTGGCGCTTCGTTAAGTTGTTCTTATAGAGGAATTCGCCAAATCGCACATATGGTCTCGGACAGCGTGTATTCCTACATAACCGGTGAAGGACCTTATTTTAATGCAAGGATAGTCTATGTGGCTGAACAAAGGCACAACGGAAGAATAATCAAAAAACTCGCCATTATGGACAGCGATGGCGAAAACCATAAATTTCTTACAAATGGCACGGAGATAGTGTTAACTCCGCGATTTTCTCCTAACACGCAGGAGATAACTTATTTCGCCTTTGTAGATACCGTAAATTCGAGAGGGCAAATAAGGCGCGGGGTTGGCAAGGTATTTCTGTTTGACCTGGCTACTGGCCAACATCAGTTTGTTGGGTCGTTTAAAGGCATGACTTATGCCCCCAGGTTTTCGGCAAACGGCAAGCGCTTGATCTTCAGTTTATCTGACAGGGGCAGCTCGTCTATTTACGAGATAGACCTTTGCTCTAAGGATGTAAGACGAATTACCCACAGCCGCGGCGCTATCGATACGTCTCCTTGCTATTCGCCCGATGGAGATAAGATTGTTTTCAGCTCGGATCGAGGTGGATCTCAACAGCTTTATATAACGAATGCGGACGGCAGTAATATCAAGCGTCTCTCGTTCGGGCATGGACAATATGCAACGCCGGTTTGGTCGCCAAGAAAAGATTGGATTGCTTTCACTAGGATGTACAAAGGGACATTTTATATCGGCGTAATGCGACCAGACGGCAGCGGAGAACGTATGCTGTCGTCTGGATATTTGGTCGAAGGGCCTACGTGGTTTCCTAACGGTCGAGGTCTGATGTTTTCGTACCAGTCGCACAGCAGAGGCAAAACCACTATACGCAGCATAGACGTTACCGGTCATAACGAGAGGGCTCTGCTGACCCCGCATGGCGCATCAGACCCCGCATGTTCGCCAGTGATACAATAGCGCTGTACCTACACTGGCCTTATTGCATCAGCAAATGTAATTACTGCGCCTTCAACAGCATTGCGACCAATAAGCCTGATTATCTGTCCTGGCGTCGCGCGCTCATGCAAGAGCTTTGTCACGAAGCGCTAAGCTTAGGTGATCGCAAGCTGTCCAGCATATATTTCGGGGGCGGAACGCCTTCGCTTATTCCAACACAGCATTTACAAGAGATTATTGAATTTGCGACCCAATACTGGCCCGGCGATGATATAGAAGTAACCCTTGAAGCCAATCCGGCAACCGTAGATCAAGAAAAATTGCACGGCTGCCTAGCTGCTGGGGTGAACAGATTGTCGCTTGGGGTTCAGTCTTTTAATAATGATTTACTAAGCTTTCTTGGACGCAAGCACACGGCCGAACAAGCCGAGGAGGCTTTTCTTATGGCAAGGAAGGCTGGGTTTAGTAATATTAGCCTGGACTTAATTTTTGCTATACCCGACCAAACGGAATCAATGCTGGAACATGATTTGGACAGGGTTACAGCGCTTAACCCACAGCACATTTCTGCATATCAGCTAAGCGTAGAGGAGAACACCGAACTTTATCAAGATCATGCCTTAGGGCTGTTTAAGTTGTTGAATGAAGACGCCGTCTTGCAACAGTTCGATATAGTGCACAAAAGACTGACTGAAGCGGGATATAAACACTATGAAGTGTCAAATTTTGCTAAATCTGGATACAAATCAAGGCATAATCTGGCTTACTGGAGGTATCAGGAGTACTTAGGCTTAGGTCCGGGGGCCCACAGCAGAATAATCAAGGACGGTGAGGTTTTCGCTGTGGAAAAAGCAAGAGACATTCAGGTATGGACGGATGATCCGATTGGCAGCACGCGTACAAGCAAACTTAGCAAAGAAGAAGTCCTTAATGAAATCTTGATTATGGGCCTAAGGACCATCGATGGTATCAACATCACGGATTTAAAAAAGAAGGTTGGCGCACAAAAAACGGATGATTTTTTGGCCAGTCCAGCGGTACAGGAGCTTATTGGTCTGGGAATGCTTAAAAAAGACCCAATCTGTCTGTGGATTCCAGAATGCCATCGCCTTAAAACTGACGCTATAGAGCGAGCCTGTCTTTAGTAAAGACGCCAATCGTTTTCTATGCTAGCCTTTGCTGTCGCAGCGAATCTAAAGCGCCTTGAAGTATGTACGCTGCGGCAAGGCCGTCTATAACCTTCTTTCGCTTATCTCTTCGAACGCCGGATTGTATCAGCATACGATCCATGGCTTGGCTGGACAGGCGCTCGTCCCATAATAAAAGCGGCATATCAGATTGTTGACTCAGCGTATCAGCAAATTTTCTTACATACTCGCATTGTTGACCTTCGATTCCATTCATGTTTAATGGCCAACCGATAACCGCAGCACAAATTTGATTATCTTTAAAATAGTCGCAAATTGCCGAAATATCCTTCGCAAAAGCAGTACGCTGAATAGTACGATCAGCCGAGGCTATACTTCTAAGCAAATCGCTTAACGCCAAACCGAGCGTTTTGGCGCCAACATCAATTCCTGCTAGTCTTCCTGTCTTTGGCAATTGAGCGCAAAAGCTCAGTCTATCAAAAATCATGCGACATTTTAAAAAAACTTCTTTACGTTAACAGGTTTTTAATTTGTTTTTCAGTAAAATATTCGGATAAGGACTGAAGAATGGGGGAATTTTATGGACATGTCACGACAGTCTCTAGAGATTCTACTTGACCTGGTGGAGATCAAGCTTGGAGCGCTTTTGGTGCAAGACAGAGAAGATATGCAGGAGTTGGGCAACCTAAAATCCTGCAAAAGAGAGCTCGCCGAAATGATTAACGGGAAGGTGGCCGAAAGAAGGCAAAACAGGCATCGACACAGCATCGTCGCTTAGCGCGCACCCACTGTATAGGCGGCCTAGCTATCTCGTCGCGATGGTTTAAGGAATAAAAGAAAGAAAGTGGCAACAACGGCGATTCCTGCGTTTGCATAAAACGCAACTTCGGCGCTGTGCCTGTCCCACAAATACCCCATGAGTATGCTTGAAGAACACATGCCTATCGCGCAGGTAACGTTGAATATACCGAAAGTTGTGCCTTTTAGATGTTTCGGAGAATAATCCGATACTAAGGCGTATAACGTTCCTTGAGTGGCGCCAAAATGGACGCCGTACACTGCGACGCCAAAAACCACCTGCCAAATCTCGGTCGCAGCGCCAAGAATCACGCAAGACACAATCATCAAAATGAAACCGGCCGCCAGAAACTGCCTTCTGTCTGCATTATCGGACCAGATTCCAACTAACTTAACCGTGGGGGTATAGCACAGATACATGACGGTTAGCATCAACGCCTGATACTGCACGCCAAGACCAAGCGTTTGAGCGCGATAGACTAAAAATGATTCGCTGAACCTAGACATCATGAAAGTTAGGCTAACAAATATGAAATACCAATATTCGCTGCCAAGCTCTCGCAGGTCTTCACGTTTAATAGGGAACCCTTTTCTTTTTTTTAGCGCAGTTATCCCCGCCGCATCCTTTACGCCAAAGCAAAGCAGAAGCACTGCCAGTATTATCGGTATAATCGCAATGATATACACAACTCTTATTGACGATTCGTCATCGCCTAAGTGACGTAAAATCTGCCAGCAAAATATCCCGCCGATTGTTGATCCCAATGTCGCCATTCCCTGACGAAGGCCAAAGCACGTACCCTTCAAGCCTTTAGGGGAAGTGTCTGCAACTAATGCGTCTCTTGGGGTGTCGCGTAAACCATTTGCTACGCGCTCTATCGTTTGTGCGGACATATAGGTAAAAATACTGGTGGCCATCATGAATATTGGCTTTGTGAATATAGCCGCTCCATACCCTATCAAGATAAGGATTTTTCTCCGCCCAATATAATCACTAAGCACGCCGGAACACAGCTTAAGAACGTAAGCCAACGCTTCGGTAGTGCCGCGAATAAATCCCAAGTCAAGGCTGTTTCCGCCTAAAAGTCCGATTATAAAGACCGGAGATAAACTCGAGATAACGCTTGAGGACGAGTTCATAAAAAGGCTTACGAACGACAAAGTCCAAATCGTTCCCGGAATTTTGTGAATAAAACTTGAAACAACCGATCTCCCTTTCGTGGATTGTTGATTTTTTGTCATGAGTCAGCTGTCTTGAAAGGGCGGCAATGACCGTATGGCGCTTTGGTACCATATGCAAAGGCAATTGTAAAACAAAATTAACGATCCTCTAGCTTCAAAAAGTCCTTGAAAACATGGTATTAAGGTGCTAGAAGCTTCGTTTAGGGTATGAGGTTATCTCGGGGCATACCTGAAACGTGCAGTTGTTAAGGATTTAAAGAAAAATGCCCAAGCTAAAGAACAAAAGCTCCGCTAAAAAACGATTCAGCTTTACAGCTACGGGTAAGGTGGTCGCTGCTTCCGCATTTAGGCGGCACAATCTACGTAAGCGCCCCCAAAAGATGAAAAGGCAAAGTCGTGGCGCCATGATCCTTAAGCCTTGCGACACAAAGATTATCTCAAGTTGTTTGCCGGTATAAGGGGAGGTGAAATATGTCGCGTGTTAAGCGTGGTGTTACGGCGAGGGCTCGTCACAAGAAAGTACTAAAACTCTCCAAAGGGTTTGTTGGCCGCTCTAGCGCCTGTTTTGGACCGGCAGTCGAAAGGCTGGAAAAATCTTTGCAATATGCGTACAGAGATCGTCGTACGCGCAGGCGCGATCTACGGTCCCTTTGGATAGTACGGGTAAACGCCGCTTCACGCGAGCATGGAATCAAATACTCAGAGTTTATTTTTGGTCTTAAAAAGGCCGGCATAGCGCTAGACAGAAAAGTCATGTCGGACATGGCTGTCAGTTCGCCTGATGCATTTAGCGCTTTGGTCAAAGAGGCTGTAAAATTTTTGCCTAAGAAAGTTGCTTCTGCTTAAGAGCGCTTTAAGAAAATTATCTTCATTCTTATAAACGGGCCTGAAATTTTGTTCAAAACTGTTTCAGCAAACAATTTATCAAATTAGCATCATTTTTTTCTTGACAAAGGTTGAATGATATTGCTATGCTTTACACTAATATTAAATTAGCCAACATGAGGTGGTATTGTGAACAAAAAATCAACTGGCATTATCGCATTGTTTCTGTTGTCCGGTTTGTCCGGTCAAGCGTCTACGTCTATTCCTTTAGGTTTTTCCCAGACTGCGTGTTGGTCTCAATTTTTAATTTTACCAGAAGAGAGGCCGCAATTTATTGTGCCTTTATCTGAAGTTGACAGATCTACGTTGCTGGTTGTTGCAGTTGAGCCAACAACGGGCGTTGACCAAGCTGCCACACGTCCAAGCCTGCGCGAATCCGACATATTCATTTTGGATGTTGATCAAAATCCGAATCCCGGGCATCCGGATTACGTACTAGACCTTGATGGATGTTCATTAGATTTCTTTTTGCAAGCTGTTGCTCGTCCGTATTTGCTGGATATAATAGCGAGTATGTGTAGCCGCGGAGTATTGTCCAGGCAGCGGCCGTGCCTTGTTTTAGAGCACGATCCAGATAGATTATTCAGAGGCTGGACTTTCGTATCAGCAGCATTAATTAAACCATGCGATGATATTAAAGCCGGAATAAATGGTATTTATAAAGCGTTGCAGGCAGTTGGCGTATCAGAGCCAGTAGTGCCAAAAGCTACCATGGCAGCTTTTCGAGACAGGCTGCCGCTTTTTGTCGACTCTCTTGCAAGAAAATTGTGTTTGAATGAAGAAGAACAGAATTCCATTCTTAAAATCATAAACGAAGGCGCGATTCTTATTGCTCCGCGAGACTCTCCGGAAATGACTGAATTCAGAAAGGATCATGGATTTGAAGACGATCTCATTGCCGGGTATTACTTGGACGGAGATAAAAGAATAAGGGTCGCTGCACAAAGTGTTGCCGGCGCTATTTCAGTTGCTTCCCATGAAGCGGGACACTGGTACGCTTATAACCGTACCGGTCGTGGCGCTCGCGAACAATTTTCCATGCTATTTCAAGTGGCGTCTTTATTTGCGGCCATTGAGGATCGTCTTTTGACTAAACAAGAAACCTTGGAGTTGGTGCATCAGTTGCTTTTGGGCATGTATGGAGAAGTAGCACCAATTGTGCAATTTTACGAATTGAACCGAGAATCTAAAACAGATGCTGCTACACAAAATTTTGGTTTTGGTAAATTTATAGCCAGAATGACTAATGGCATATCTTGTTTGGACGCAGATCAACCGTATGCTTCTCGTTGGGCAAGGCACGTTGAAGCTTGTATTAGAACTCAACTTGGGTTGACTTCCGGCAGCGGTATGCCCCAGCTTGAACACTATGGCTTTGCGACTGCTTGCGCGCTTATTGAAGTCCATGAGTTGTCTAAGTTTGGGCGCGGTGAAGGAACTTATCCTAGCGCCATTCGGGATACAGCTTCCCCCATGAGGCTTAATGCCAATGATCCGCGGTTAAGCCTTTATGTGATGTTGAGCAGACTCAACATGCTCGAACAAATGCCAACGCTATGGCAAGAGTATTTTACTGAGCAAAAAATATTGGATGCGCTGAACTACCTTTACCAGACAGTCATCGCCTACGGCGCTCCTCTTCCATAATTTTGCTTACTGACGTGAATCAAATTCAGTGATGGAAAACATAAGCGTTTTTTGCTAGACATGATGACATCACTTTCCCCGGTAGCTCAGTCGGTAGAGCAAGTGGCTGTTAACCACTGGGTCGGCGGTTCGAATCCGTCCCGGGGAGCCAGCTTATGTCAAGGGTTGGCTCTGGTAAGCTGGGTCTGTTATGCAATGGCGGTTGCGCCTTCGTTCCATAATCGTAAATACTGGCCCATAGTAATTATCAGTGAGTTGTCCGCCTTTACATCTACGATCTGATCGAGCGTATCGGCCAACGCTCAATTAATCCTAGATAAACATCATGAAAAGTGTAAGATCCCTCTACGAGTTCGCTCGTCGTGTTGCGCAACGACTCAGGTGATAGTGAAAAAGACGCCTATTTCGCCGCGCAACACTAATCGCCAGAACTTCTTAAGTAAACAGCTCAAGATTTCTAACGCCTAAGGTCATTTTATATCGACGTACAGATTGTGTCTATTCTAAAAAGTGTATAGTGACAATGAATATCAATTTTTAATTGAAAATTAATCATCGCATCTATGTTTTATAAAACAATAGGCTGTCGGATCCTTGTTTTCCTTCCAAGCACACGCTATCCTAGTTTAAGCCTTTACAATCTTAAAAACAGCGGTATACAATTCAGCGTTTACTGGTACTTTGTTGGCGTGTTTCTTATATTGCTGACGGCTTATTCTTCAGCAGGCTGGCGGTTTTACTGGATAAAATTATGTCCTCCATAAAGATCGACTGTGTTTCTAAATCATTTAAAGACAGTCACATCTTAAAAGACATAAATCTGGACATAGAAGACGGGAAGTGTACGGTACTGGTCGGCCCATCAGGGTGTGGCAAATCCACTTTATTAAGGCTTATATGCGGTCTTGAAACAGTTGACAGTGGAAATATCCGCATAAGCGGCGAACTGGTCAACAACGTTCCTCCGGCCTACAGAGGTATCGCTATGGTGTTCCAATCGTATGCGCTTTATCCGCATATGAGCGTTTTTGAGAACATGGCATTTGCTCTTCGCGTACATAAGATTCCCAAAAAAGATATAAAAGAACACGTTATGCGAGCCGCCAAAATCCTCAAAATCGAGGAACTTTTGGACAGATTTCCACGCCAGCTTTCTGGCGGCCAGCGTCAGCGTGTCGCCATTGGGCGAGCAATTGTGCGTAAGCCAAAGGCCTTTTTGTTCGACGAACCCTTGTCTAACCTGGACGCCGCTCTGCGAACCGAGATGCGGTACGAGATTGCCGCCCTAAAGTCTCAGCTTAACGTAACGATGGTATACGTAACGCATGATCAAGCTGAAGCAATGACTTTGGCGGATACTCTGGTGGTAATGAATAAGGGACGCATAGAACAATCTGGCAAGCCACTACAGCTTTATAACAATCCAAAAAACATATTTGTTGCAAGTTTTATCGGCGCGCCCAAGATGAACTTTATGGAGGGAACATTGCAAAGCGACAACTCTGGCAAAGGGGTGCATTTTGTGACCTTCGATAATCAAGAGCTTAGCTGTCCAGCCTTTATTAGCAATACGTCCAATATTGGCAAATCGTTTAAGATAGGAGTGCGTCCAGAAAACATCGCCATAGTCCCCAAACACGAAGCAAATTGCTTAAAAACGACTATTTCCTGGATCGAAAACCTTGGTAACGAAGTTTACGTGTATTCTAAGCTTGCAAATGATCAGCTGGTGAATTCTCGTGTTCGCCCAGGGTTCAACCAAAGCGTTGGCGACACAATATTTTTGCGCTTGGATATGGCATATGCGCATATTTTCGATCATTTGGGGAATAACGCACTTGATTGAGTAAAGGTTTTATTGATATCGACTTTACCCAATATTTTTAAATTTGTCATAATGGTGCTTTTGTGCTAGCATTATAACCACTTTGGGATTTAAATAACTATGGCCGGCAAATCTTTAAAGCTTACTCGTAGAGAACTAACGTCAGCAATCATGGAAGCATTTCAAGTCACAAAAATGCATGCTTCTGATATAATCGAAACCATATTAGTTGAACTTGCGGACGCTCTTTGTCATGGTGAAAAAGTAAAAATATCCGGACTTGGAGTGTTCCGTGTTTTAGACAAAAAAGAGCGGACAGGATTTAACCCAAAGACTGGCGAAGCCGCTACGGTATCGGGCCGAAAGGTAGTTTCCTTTCATCCGTCGACAGTATTTAAAGCTAAGCTTAATAAAATTAAATAGCATATTAAGCTGCGCTTATAGCGTTCTACTGCCGCCTGGGGGGGGCAGAACTAATTTATCGCCTAGGTGTTTTCAGGATAACTTCAGGCTATCGTCGCTTGCTGTAACTTTTATTCGACCGCTACCAAGGCCAGAGATTATCTTTGACGCAATCGGATTCTCAAGTTCTTTTTGTATCACCCTACGTAAAGGTCGAGCCCCGTAAATACTGTCAAAGCCCTTTTGGGCTAACAACGCTTTAGCCTTGTCGTCTATTTCCAGAGCAATACCTTGCTCGTCAAGTTTAGCCAAAAGGCGTTTAAGCTGAATATCGACAATCTCACGCATATTCTCCTGACGCAGGCGATTGAAAATCAGTATCTCATCCAGCCTGTTAAGAAATTCCGGCCTGAAAGCGCCTTTGACAACCTCTGTCACTTGGCTTTCGATATCGGCGTTGGTTTTATCTTGCCCTATCAACTCAGAACCCAAATTAGACGTCAATATTATTAGCGTATTGCTGAAATCGACGGTACGCCCCTGTCCGTCGGTTAATCGCCCATCATCCATAACCTGCAGCAGTATATTAAAGACGTCCGGATGGGCTTTTTCTATTTCATCAAACAAAATCACTTGATACGGTCGGCGGCGAACTGCTTCAGTCAATGCGCCTCCCTGCTCATAACCCACATAACCCGGAGGCGAGCCAATCAGCCGCGCTACAGAATGTTTTTCCATGTACTCGGACATATCGATACGAACCATGGCGCTGTCGCTGTCGAATAAAAACCATGCCAATGTCTTCGCGAGCTCGGTTTTGCCGACCCCAGTTGGACCAAGGAAAAGACAACTGCCCATTGGTCTGTGCGCATCCTTAAGCCCTGCGCGCGAACGCCTGATTGCGTTTGATACGGCCTGTACCGCATAGTCCTGACCAACCACGCGTGCTTTCAGCGCCAATTCCAGACTCAAAAGCTTTTCCTTCTCAGACTCAAGCATCTTATCGACCGGAATACCCGTCCAACGCGAAACTATTGCCGCGACGTCCTGCGAATCAATGGCCTCTTGCACAAAGCGCGATTTAGTCGTTTGCCCTTCAGTCTTGGCAAGACCGGCTTCTAACGAAGGAATGGTCGAATACATAAGCTCGCCTGCGCGAGCCCAGTCCCCGGCCCGTTGCGCTTGCTCAAGGCCTTGCCTGGCTTTATCAAGCAGAGACTTGGTTTCATGCACCTTGGCTATTTTATTCTTTTCTTCTAGCCACAGTTTTTCCAGGTCAAAATACTCAGATTCCGCTTGAGCCAGCTCGCCCTCAAGCTTCTTTAATCTTTCTTTCGATTCTTCGGTTTTCTCTTTATTCAGCGCTTCTTTTTCTATCTTAAGTTGCATGATCTGGCGGTCGAGCTGATCAAGCCGCTCCGGCTTGGAATCAACCGCCATGCGAAGCCGGCTTGCAGCCTCATCAATCAAGTCAACCGCCTTGTCTGGCAGAAACCTATCTGTAATATAGCGATTCGACAGATTGGCAGCGGCAACAATTGCACCGTCTGTGATCTTAATACCATGGTGAAGTTCGTACTTTTCCTTGACGCCCCGCAATATGGATATCGTGTCCTCGACCGTTGCTTCCTGAACATATACAGGCTGAAACCTGCGGGCTAATGCAGCGTCTTTCTCTATATGCAGCCGATATTCGTTCAGAGTAGTTGCTCCTACGCAATGTAACTCACCCCTTGCAAGAGCCGGCTTAAGCATATTGGCAGCGTCCATTGCGCCATCGACTTTTCCTGCCCCTACCAGGGTATGGAGCTCGTCGATAAACAGAATGACGTTGCCGTCTTTGTTGGCGATTTCCAACAGTACTGCCCTAAGCCGCTCTTCAAACTCGCCGCGGAACTTAGCCCCTGCAATCATTGCCCCCAGATCCAGCGCTAACAGTAAGCGCCCACGCAGGCTTTCCGGCACATCGTTATTTACAATCCTTAAGGCCAGCCCTTCTACAATGGCGGTTTTGCCAACGCCCGGCTCGCCTATCAGGACTGGATTGTTTTTAGTTCGTCGACTTAGGACCTGTATAGTGCGCCGTATCTCTTCACCACGTCCTATAACCGGGTCAAGCTTCCCCTTCTCCGCTTCGTCGGTAAGGTCTCTGGCGTACTTCTTTAAAGCTTCAAATCCCTCGTCAGCCGTTGCCGAATCTGCTTTTCTGCCAGCACGGTATTGAGCAATTGCCTCCGACAATTTTGCTTGAGTAATTCCGTGGGATTTAAGTATTTTGGTTATTTCATAGTCCGGAAACCGGAAAAAAGCTTCAAAGAGGCGCTCAGGCGTTACAAACTCGTCGCCTTCCTTTTGCGCGAGTTCTTCAGCCGCAACCAGTAAACGTGACAGCGGTTGATCCAAGTAAAGACTGGCTCCATCGCCATCGACTCTTGGGATAGCCTTGAGAAGCGTATCAACTTCGCTGATAATCGCCTGGGCAGCTATATTCAATCTGCTTAACAGGCTTGTTACGGAACTCTTTTTATTCTTGAGTAGAGCCGACGTCAGATGCTCAAGCCCAATTCGCTGATGACCTAAGGAAATAGCCGTTTTTTGTGCTTCTTCTATGACGCTTTTTGTTGCTTCAGTAAATTTATCAAGATTCATATGTAGAGCGACTTTTACTCAAAATAAAAACGAAGTTTATTTTAGCACAAATTCTGAGCGATATGCCCATTTTCATTGAGCCTAAGCAAAGCAGATCATTTTATTTTTAACGTTAGGTTTGATTTAGCAAAAATTGATTATTAATAATCCCATTTCTGCGGCATTAGGTGTTAATACATTTTGTTGTAACGCTAGGCTGCAAAGGTAACGGCTGTTTTGCTGTGAGGCTTTGTGTTACCATAGCCTCGTTGTGCCCAGATGGCGGAACTGGTAGACGCGCTAGGTTCAGGTCCTAGTCTGTGAATAACAGGTGGGGGTTCAAGTCCTCTTCTGGGCACCAGATGTTTGTTTTTACAAAATCTTATTTAGGAGAACGGACAGCGAAAAGTTACAAAATACATATGCAGATCGTGAATTGAAATGTCGAATGAACTTACAGAATGATCTGCAAGTCGACCGCTTAAAATAATGCTTGAACACCGAGAACAATACGATTAAGTATGCCATTTTTGATTTTAGAGCCCTCAACCTTTCTGATTGCGCGTATGTATTCAAGCCCAACGCTGAGTTTTTGGTAGGATCTTGGGCTCCAGAATATGTTTGCCATGAATGTGAAAAATGCTTTGTTAATAGCATTGGCATATGTTCGATCCACTTTGTCATACTTGTCGCCTTTTAAGTCGCCGTGGTTTAAAATCCTGGTGCAGCCCACCGCAACGCTTGATCTGATATCTTCAGTCCAAAAATGCCTGAAGCCAGCGCTTCCACCAAAGGCTGTTTGAGCGTGCAGATTACCATCTGAAGCTAAGTAGGCGGCATATCCATATGCATCCGTGAGATAGCGGCCAATTCCTCGACCAACATTGACTTGGGCAAACAGACTGTCTTTGTTTTCAAACGAGTATGCGCCAGATACGCCAAATCCAACCCCAACAACGGTTTTATCGTACTTATATTTGTTGTTTTCAATCGGACCGGCTGCTCGGATATCTCTTAATATTACCCGTAACATCACATAGCCGCGGTTATGCTTCCTTTTCCAAGAAGCGGCTAAATCCGGCCAACGATCAAAGTCGCCGGCGTTTTTGGTAGGAAAATGGGTTACGCCCTTGACGTCAACGTAATCGCTTTCTGGGTTTTCTAAAGCGACTCGTACCTGATCGCCGTTCGTTAGGTTATGCGTATACCTAATTTGAGGGTCCCTTATTTGGCAAAAGCCGGTAGGGCCTACAAAATCAATCTTTTCCGGCATAGAGTCTGGATCGAAAAATGCTGACCAAGTCTGCCCTGCCAATACCTCGCCTACCTCGATATACGCGTGCCTCAGGCGCGTTGTGTGCGTATGATCCGTTGCATCAGACCCAACCTTCTCTTCCCCGTAAAAATCAGTTTCTACAACGGCAGTTAGATCGTGTTCCCCTAATATTTTTACTGGAGTCGTAAAATTCAAACCAATACGCGATTGTTTGGCGTGAATTCTGGTTTCGCGCTTTATGTCATAGGCAGGATCGCCGGGTAAAGTGATTTTGGGTGAAAACAAAAAGTTCTTGCATCCGGCATTAACCGCCCCCATGTCCACCATAGCCGTAAGATTGGCTTGTCCATAAACCTTTAGGTGCGATTCGGTTCCCGGCAGACGAAAATACCCTGGTTTTTTGCTGCTGCATGCGATGGCGCTCTTTTTTGCCTGAGCAACGACAGTCTTCAATTCTTGTTTTTCACTAGCCTGTTTGGCCTCTAAGACTAGGATACGATTATAAAGATCCTGTAATTGTTTTCGCAGGCCTTGTATTTCTGCATCGCAAGAAGATTCTGCATGCAGCGCTGGTTGGCTGTACATAATTACGAAAGCCAACATTAATGTTTTAGTAAATTTGTTTTTAAATGCCGCCAATTTCAAAGCTGCACAATACTTTTGATGCGACGTTTTTATCTAATAATTGCTAACAAATAGTGAATGAAACAGTATTTGGTAATTTTTATATGCTGACTTTAATAAAATTTTAATTAATTTAACTAAAGATAGTGATACTTATTGTCGGTCAAGGTTTTAGCATGCGTATACTTTTAGTGGAGGATGACCTCCAAGCGGCAAGCGGAATCGCTGCGGTTCTAAGAAGCGAAGGGTGTATAGTTGACACCACGGATCTTGGCCAAGACGGCCTGGAGATAGGTAAGCTATATGATTATGATCTAATCGTATTAGATCTTTTGTTACCCGATATAGATGGGTTTGAGGTGCTAAGAAAGCTGCGAGAAAGCAACGTACCCACGCCTGTTCTTGTGTTGTCGGGGGTTTCGGATACTCCAGACAGGGTAAAATGCCTCAACGTGGGTGCGGATGACTATTTGATCAAACCTTTCGATCGGGAAGAACTGGTTTCTCGTGTTCAGGCTATCGTGCGCAGGTCAAAGGGGCATGCTGATGCGAATATCACTGTTGGGCGGCTTAACCTCAACCTCAACAAACGTATCGTTGAGATAGACGGTAAGCAGCTGCACCTTACTTGCAAAGAATATTCTATCTTAGAGCTTATGTGCATGCGCAAAGGCGCAACCATTACAAAAGAGATGTTTTTAAACCACCTGTATGGCGGAATAGACGAGCCTGAACTCAAGATCGTAGACGTTTTTGTATGCAAGCTAAGAAAAAAACTGACCGAAGCCATGGGTGGGGAAAGTTATATAGAAACGGTTTGGGGACGGGGATATATCCTTAAAGATCCAGTTATTTCTTTGGCTGACCAGAAACAGAGGTCAAAAGCAGGAATTTGCAGTTCCGCAGAAGATGACGCAACGGTTGTATTCGCCGAAAAGTCATCTAAAGTTCGCTAAGCAATAAATTAAATCTCAACAGCGAAGAGATATAAAATGCGTAAGCTGCCTGCTGACTATTCTTCTAGAATATCGCTTTCTGAGCCCACGACGTCGTCATCTGTGCTGACTGTGTCCAAATCCGCCTCAGTTATCTCTAAATCCTCCTCAGGGACGATTTCTTTTGGCGGTTTTTCTATTGATTTTGGTTTTCTATTGATTGACGGCTTTAGATTTAGTTCAGTGTGGCATTTTGGGCACGATACTTTTGTCTTATTAAAATCATAAAACTTAGCCCCACACGATGTACAGATACGTTTTTTGCCCAGTTCTGTTTCAGTCACCTAAATACCCGCCTTAGCTAGTTTGCGCGAAAATATACAGTCCATATACGACTATGTCAACATATGGAAATTAAGTAATTATTACGCCAAATTGATTTTTGTAATTTTGTTTCATACTATGCGGAATATTTTAAGTCTTCTATGACAAAACGCCTGATTGATGAACTGCCTAAGGTGCGCGGGTTGATGGAGCCAGACTACGATCTGCGTCACGCTAATTGGCTAAAAATTGGCGGTAAGGCAGAGGCGTTTTTTTGTCCTGTTGATTCTGATGATCTTAGGCATTTTTTACAAAAAAAGCCTCCTCACATTCCTGTTATGGTAATTGGCGAAGGATCGAACATCTTGATCCGAGACGGTGGCGTCAAAGGTGTAGTTGTTATGCTGGGCGATTGGTTTAGCAAAATCTACAACGCTGGCAACACTTTCGAAGCTGGCGGCGCGGTAACCTGCCGAGCATTAGCCCAAAACGCAGCCGACGCCGGGATAGAAGGGTTGGAATTTTTATATACCATCCCAGGATCTGTTGGCGGCGCTTTAAAAATGAATGCCGGATGCTTTGGCCGTGAAATGAAAGATGTGTTTTTTGAAGCTGAAAGCATGGAACCGAACGGCGCCATTTGCTGGTTCAAAAAGAACGATCTTAAATTTGGTTACAGGTACTGTTCCCTGCCTCAGGGATATATATTTACCAGAATTTGGCTTAAGGGCGATTTTTCCAACAGCAACCTTGTTCAGGACAACATGCGTAAGCTCGCAGAGCAACGCCGTTGTTCGCAGCCCTCTGGCGCGCTTACTTGTGGTAGTTTGTTTAAAAACCCTCCAGGACATAAAGCTTGGGAACTTATAGATCAATCGGGATGCAGAGACATAAAGTGCGGAGGGACTAGTTTGTCTGACGTTCACTGCAATTTTTTGATTAATGATGGCAATGCTACCTCTGACGATGTTGAAAAGCTTATAAGCACAGTGCGCTCAAAGGTTTTGGCAGCCACAGGAATCGAGCTGGAGACTGAGTTGGTTATTGTGGGCGAGCCTTTAAATTAGCTAGATTTCCTTCTTGCATTAATTTTGACAAAAAACGGTCAAATCAGTACTGTCAGCAGATTCCTCTAACAAAAGTAAAAAAAGTAGTATAGCATATCCTTAAGTTTACATTTAAAACCAAGCCAGCCATTGGATAAGTTAGTTTTGAATAAGTTTTAACAATCAAGTCATATAGGAATACAGTTTGTTTAATATTACAAAAAAGGAAATTTCTTGGGGTGGTCGTAAATTAATTCTTGAATCCGGACGGTTTGCGCGTCAGGCGGATGGCGCGGTTCTGGTTTCGTATGGCGGAACCAACGTTTTATGCAGCGTGGTTGCCCTTAAGGAAGCGAATACTAACGTCGACTTTTTTCCATTAACAGTGATTTATCAGGAAAAGTTTTACGCTGGCGGCAAATTCCCCGGAGGCTTTATGAAACGCGAGAGCAAGCCGTCAGAGCGCGAAACCTTGATATCTCGATTGATAGATCGCCCAATTCGCCCATTATTCCACGAAAGGTTTAGGAACGAAACTCAAGTGGTTTGCACAGTGCTCAGTTATGACGGAGAAAACGAAGGAGATATCGCTGCGCTAATTGGCGCGTCGGCAGCGTTAACAATCTCTGGCATTCCTTTTTTGGGCCCTATTGCAGCGGCTAAGGTCGGATATGTCGACGGCGATTTTGTCCTGAATCCGACCACTCAAGATATAGTCAACTCAAACCTTGATCTTACTGTTGCGGGTACGTCAGAAGGTGTTCTTATGGTCGAATCCGAAGCGCAAGAACTTTCAGAGGACGTTATGCTTGCGGCTGTTGAGTTTGGCCATAAATCTTTTCAGCCGGTTATCGATTTAATAGTCTCATTTGCCGAAACATGTGCCAAGAATCCTTGGGAAGTTCCTAAGGTTCCATATACCGATCACGTCAAAAAAACGCTTGACGACATACGAAAAGATCTTGAAGACGCCTACTGCGAGAAAGACAAGCTGCCTCGCCGTGATAAGGTGGCTGCAGTAAAAAGCAAATGGCTTGAGTCCGTTGGCGAGGATGAAGCCTGTTCAAGCGACGTCAGTCAGGCGTTCACTTCGCTGGAGAAAGAGATTGTGCGCAATCGTATGCTTGATACAGGTTTGCGGTTGGACGGAAGAAATACCAGTACCATCAGGGCAATAGACGTACAAGTCGACGTGCTGCCTTCAGTTCACGGAAGCGCCCTGTTTACCCGAGGCAATACTCAGGCTTTGGTCGTTACAACCCTGGGGGTCGGGGAAGACGAACAAATTATCGATGATCTGGTTAGCGACTATAAAGAAAGGTTCTTATTACACTATAACTTCCCTCCGTTTTCAGTAGGAGAGGTTGGAAGGATGGGCGCCCCTGGACGGCGGGAAATCGGCCATGGAAAGCTGGCTTGGCGGGCGATACATCCAGTCATGCCGGCCAAAGAGCAATTCCCTTATACCGTTCGATTGGTATCTGAAATTACCGAGTCGGACGGGTCGTCCTCTATGGCGACGGTATGTGGTTCGTCTTTATCGCTTATGGATGCAGGCGTACCGATTCCAAAACCAGTCGCAGGTATCGCCATGGGGCTTATAAAAGAAGACGACCGTTACTGTATTCTGAGCGATATAATGGGCGACGAGGACCACCTTGGCGATATGGACTTTAAGGTGGCCGGCACTGCGGACGGTATCACTGCGCTGCAGATGGATATAAAGATCACAAGCATCACAACCGACATAATGCGCAAAGCCCTTGCTCAGGCCAAAGAGGGGCGCAACCATATCCTCGGCGAAATGTCAAAAGCCATCAGTATTTCAAGACAAGAAGTCAACAGCAACGCGCCCCGCATAGAGATTATAAAGATTAACCCTTCTAAGATAGGCGAACTGATTGGCCCAGGCGGTAAGATGATCCGCGAGATTGTCGAAACGACAGGCGCCAAAATAGACATCGAAGAAGATGGCACAGTAAAGGTTTCATCCACCAGCAAAGAATCCATAGACGCGGCGTTGTCCAGGATAAAGCTCATTGGTTGCGACCTACAAGTGGGCGAGCTTTATACTGGTAAGGTCGTCAAGATTATGGACTTTGGCGTCTTTGTAAACATCGGCAGCCGCGACGGTATGGTCCATGTTAGCGAGCTGGCTAATAAAAGGGTTGAAAATCCATCCGAAGTTGTCAGTCTTGGCGAAATCGTAACGGTCAGATTTATGGGAAACGACGCCAAAGGACGGATGAAGCTGAGCATAAAATCGGCGTTGCCTCCAGATCAGCAATAAACTCAAATGCGCCCCCATTTAAAGGTTGTTCTGTTAGCCGGTTATTGCATTTTTGCAAACTGGTTCGTCTATGCAGAAAGCGATTGTGAAAAGCAAACCTTTTGGAATAAGCCAATCCGAAAAGGCGCAAACATCTTCAATGTACTAATATTCCAAAAAGATATAAAGGCGGCAAAAAAATATGGAGTAGGTTTTGTTAGACTGGCTTTAGACAGGTTTCCGACCAAAAGACGGGATTTCTTGATCGGAGATGCAGATGAATACAAGGGGCTGGATAAGAAAGATTTGGCAACTTTGAAAAATGTTCTGAAAATCTTTGAAAAAGAAGGTATGCCGGTTGTTATTACGATGATATCGCTTCCGGGCTCCAGATGGAAACAGCTAAACAACAATAAAGACGATTTAAAAATATGGCGGGATCTCAAGTATCAAAAACAAGCGGCCAGATTCTGGAGAGATTTGGCTGTGGAATTGCGAAACTGTCCGATAGTTGTTGGATACAACATTCTGAACGAACCTCATCCAGAAAGGCTGTTTAACGCCAAAAATTGCCACGTTGATAAAGTTAATCAACCCGCAGTACAGCAACTGTTGTTTAGGTTTTATCGATTGGTGGTAAATGCAATACGAAGCGTAGACAAACACACTGCGATTATACTGGACAGTTCGGCTTACGGCGATCCTAATACTTTTAAATACCTGCAACCTTTAAACGATGACCGTGTATTGTACTCTTTTCACATGTACGAACCGTACGAATATACTAACCACAAACTAAATGACGGAAAGTATTCTTACCCAGGCGTGATAGATGGCAAATTTTGGGATAAAAAGGCTTTGAGTGAATATATGAAAAGCGTAGCCACCTTTCAAAAGACAAACAAAATCCCGCCAACAAAGATTTTAGTTGGCGAATTTGGTTGTTACAGAAAAACAAAAGGGATCGTTCAATATTTTTGCGATCTTATACAGATTTTCGAAGAAAACGGTTGGCATTTGGCTTTCTACAGCTTTCGAGAAGACTCTCGGGATGGAATGGATTACGAGCTTGGAGATAAAAAATTGCCATGGGCGTACTGGAAAGCATTCGAAAAATGGAGGATTTTGAATTCGCTTCGCAAAGCGACTTTTCCACAGTTTGCTGTATTGGAAAACGCCCTGAAGTCCCAGCGCTCAAATAATGCAGCTAAAGATTGCCGCCAAAGTAACGAAATACCGAAATAGAGCCCCTCTTACACGATTTGTAATGTAGAGGGGCAAAAATCCTTCTGATCAATTTAGCGACTCTCTACTGCGGCGCCGTATTAGGATCATTTACTGCTGCTGTTGAGTCTTGTCCATTAGGAGATGGCGTGAAAGAATCTACGGTAGGCGGCAGCGAAAGCAATGGCAGCACAAATTGCGACCTAGTAGATGTGGAAAAATCTGTGGCAGGCTCCTCTCTTTGCTGTAAAGGAGGAGGCAATGAACGCCTACCTGATTGCGATTCTCGCTCTGGCGTCCCTTCCACACGATGTTTACCAGCATCCAAAAACGGGATCTCTTGCTTGTTTGCGTCACAGAGAATTATAAGAGGAAGTATTGGCTCTATAACGTCGAGGTGACATTGCATATACTTAATCATCAAAACAAAGCTGCGTTTGGTATTTCTCGAGAGGCTTGGCAATTGTGTTCCATGTTGTGCTAAATAAAGCTGGATCGCTTCTAATATAGCTTTAAGTTCTTTGCAGCGCAGATTGTCGCCAAAGTGTCTTTGTACAAGACGGTAAGCTGGGCTGTCTTTACAATCGAAACCATCGATTTCTCGTCTCATGCTGTCCGCATCTGCCCCCTGTCCATATTGTTTTCTGGCAGAAAATAGTTGCCATGCAGAACCTGCTGGCTGAAAAAGGAGGGGGGGAAGGGTAACTATGGAGGGGGCAGATGAGGATCCGTCTTGCTGCGACACAACCGCTGGTTCTAGCGACTCATTTTCAAGAGGGCGATCTGCGGTGAGACTTTCCGGCGTTCTCGACGTGAAAGCTGTTTGATCCGCGATACTAACGGATAAAAACAAAAACAGCCTAAAACATTTTTTATTCAGCGCCTTCATATTATTATCACCCTACAAATGTTACTAAACAACGACTACTGGAGCGGGCGAAGGGATTCGAACCCTCGACCCCAACCTTGGCAAGGTTGTGCTCTACCCCTGAGCTACACCCGCAAATCGCCGGAATACTACACAACAAAGCCGCATTAGTCCAGAGGACTTGCTTATATATTTTATATTATCTTAAATGTATTGGCAACGATGATAAATTTTTAAAAGTTCGCGTTATTGTTGCCCGTATTCCTCGTACTTTAAGCCGTTCCAGACGAAGCCCAGTGCGTTATTAGAATTAGCGTCATTATCGTCGTGAACTAAAATAAAAACTGAACAAAACACAATCTGCCTGCAAAATAAAAGCGCTTTATGTTTAAAAAAACAGAAAAATCAAATAGATTTGATCAACTTTTATCGGTTGCCCTTTTACTTAGTTTTTCAATAACTTCATCCAAAGCGGTAAGCGAGTCAAATTTGATTTGAATATAGCCGTTTCCTTTTGACGACGAGATACTGATTTTAGTTTCTAGATTAAACATACGCCCAAGTCTGGATTGCAGTTCTTGAAGCTCTGGATCCGGCGATCTCTTGCCGGTGGTTTTGGTTGGCTTTTCATCGCTTTTAACCAACTGTTCCGTTTGCCTGACATTAAGATCATGCTTGATAACTTTCTTGGCTATATCTTCCGCATTTGAAATACCGACAAGGGCGCGAGCGTGACCAAAACTAAGATTGCCTTCGATTAAGTAATTTCTGACCGCTATCGGTAAGGTCAATAATCTTAAAATATTTGCGAGATGCGATCGGCTTTTACCGCTAAATTTGGATATTCGATCCTGCGTATATCCAAACTCAGCAATTAGTTGGTTATAACCTTCAGCTTCTTCTATCGGGTTAAGGTCTTCTCGCTGAATATTTTCAAGCAGAGCCGATTCTAATGATTCCGAATCAGATAGATTGTGCAGTATTATTGGCACTTCTGTTAAGCCGGCTTTTTGGGCGGCCCTCCATCTGCGCTCTCCTGCAATAATCTGATATGAGTTAGATGATTCAGATTTCCTGACCAAGATGGGCTGCAAGATTCCTTTTTCTTTAATTGAGGCTGACAAAGCTTCTAAGGCGCTGTCTTCGAAATGCTTGCGCGGCTGAAATCTGCTTGGCGAAAGCGAAGTAACACTTACCACTGCGACCTGGCTTTCATTCTCAAAAACTTCACGATTACTAGTGTCCCTGAAAAGCTCAGCCAACCCTTTGCCGAGAGTTTTTGACATTGTGACCTCCTTCCAATTTCTTTAGCAATTCTCTTGCAAATTCAATATAGGCCTGAGCCCCCTTGCAATTATGATCATATAACAGCGCCGGTTTACCATACGATGGCGCCTCGCTCAATTTAATGTTCCTAGGAATAACGGTAGAGAAAAGATAAGTAGGGAAAAATTTTCGTACTTCCTCAATCACACTTATATTAAGCGAGCTTCTTTTATCAAACATAGTGATCAAAATACCCAAAATGTTCAGATTAGCATTAAGCGATGATCGCACCCTTTTTATAGTGCTCACCAACTGAGCTAAGCCCTCAAGCGCATAGAACTCGCTCTGCAAAGGAATTAAAGCATAATCCGCTGCAACCAAAGCATTTAACGTAAGTAACCCAAGACTTGGTGGACAATCGACGAGGATATAATCGTATTGATCGCATTTGCTTGACAATGCTTGTCGCAAATGCTTTTCGCGACCGCTGATTGATGAAAGTTCTATTTCGGCAGCCGACAAATCCTCAATAGACGGAATTACATACATGCCCGGCACTAAGGTACTTTTAACGCATTCATCGACGCCAGATTGATGCAGAATACAGTCATAGCTGCTTTTGGTTAAAGTGGATTTTGATACACCGATACCAGTGGTAGCGTTCCCTTGAGGATCAAGATCAACTATTAAAACCTGTTTATCTACAGCCGCTAAGGCTGTCGCTAAATTAACAACAGTTGTTGTTTTCCCAACGCCGCCTTTTTGATTTACTACCGCTATTTTAGTTGGCTTGTCCATCAGCCTTATATTTCATCCTGAGTATTACGCCGCTTTTATCGGTTCGACTTTCAATAACCTCATAGCCAAACTTATAAATTGACAACGCCTCTTCAAGTTCTTGTTTATACGAACTTCCCTTAAAAAACAAGTATTGTCCCAGAGGATTCAGCAAAGGCGTCGATAATTGCAACGTTTTTTGTAAAGAAGAAAAAGCCCGAGCGGTTATATTTTGGAATTTTTCGGCAATATTCAAATTTTCGATCCTGGTATTACATATTTTTAAATTTGCTAGCTTTAGTTCTGATTTTACTTCTTCTAGAAATATGCATTTTTTCTGATCCGAATCTACCAAAGATACGGTATGTTTAGTTGCTATCGCTAAAACCATACCTGGAAAACCGCCGCCTGAGCCTATATCTAAAATTGATCCGGGCTGAAGATAATCAATTAATTGTAGGCTGTCTAAAACATGCCTATGCCAAACTTGATCAATATCTTTGTGGCTTATCAGGTTTACTGCCTTTTGCCATTTCAAAAGTATGGCTTGGTACTGTTTCAGCTTTAAAAATGTTTCACGTGGAACATTTTCTTGTATGGGCAATTCACAGAGCATTATCTAGAGGTAACAGATTTTAATTAAGCAGAATAAAAATAAACCTTCCGCCCATTTTAACAAGGGAGGATAATGGAAAACACAAGCCTAGTCTAGCTTAAATATGTCAAGCGTCTAAATAGATCAGAAAGACAAGCGAATACCGAACGTTAAGAATGTTCCGCTAGAGCTTTTCTCTGCATTTTTGATATCGTCTGGATCAGTTATGCCATTGTACCTAAGCGCAGTTTCGCTGGTTGTGGTGGATATATAGTTAAACTCTCCATAAAAGGCTAATCCGTTGATATAATTATAATCGACAGTGCAGGAAAACGCGTTACATTTCGCATCGTTTGATTTTCCAAATTTTTCAACTGTATGCATGTAAGCGGACGCGAACTTCCATTTATTAAAAACATACGACGCCCCAATCGTATAAGCCTTGCCAGCATCAGCGCCTGGTAAAGTGCCATTGACTTCATCCGGTACATAGGTATTAAGCAAAGAATCACCTAAGTTAAGGAATCCAACACCACAGGTTAAATTGCCATATCCAACCGTCGCTCCAACCTGATAAGCCCTAAGCTTCTTTACTTTGTTAGTTCTTGATGCGTCTCCCGCAATAGCGTCTTGTCCGTGCCAACCTACTAATGCGACTGTCGTATTCCAAATATCGTTAGCGTGGTTGTACTGGACCCCGGCGGCGATCATATTTTTTACAGTAGCATATAAATTACCCCCGATCGCCGGATCATCAAAAGTGCCGCTGCCATCAGATTTAGACGCAGAACCCGTCATCTGGTTGTGGGGAGTATAAGATACGGCGACAGTAAAGCCGGCCATTTCAGGCGTTGAATACAATATACTTGAACTACCTTGTATGTCGTATGGCATATACTGCGATGTAATTGCGCCCGTGCAACCTGTATACACGCTACCTAAATATCCGGAAAAACCTTCTTGTCCACCTAACGTAGATGAAGCGCCGTCGATAGCCAGCTCACCGGCTCCAGAGCTTGATATTGTCCCAATTTTGATTGTTCCGTAACTGTTGCTTAGGTTTATGTAAGCGCTCGTTGCCGCCGATCCAGTTGACGCGTGATCTGCGCTTATTGATACGGTCCCGCCATACTGCAAACCGTCTTTAGTTGTGCCCGCCGCGTCAATGCCGATGTTTCCCGTTGCAAGAAAATATACACTTTGTTGTTGGGTGGTTTTTTTATTAAGTCCCCCTTTGCCCAAAAAGCTCATGCCCTGCAATTGTCCACTGAGCTTTGTGGTTATAACTTCATCGCGGTGACTGTCATCAGCGCCGCCCTGCCCGCCTTGATCATTTTGAGCCTGGCCACTTTGATCATCTTGAGATTGTTGAGTAGAGGAATCAGCCTTTGGGTCATCTGCAAAAACGCAATCAGATAGCCATGCCGTCATCATCAGAGCCAAAAGTTGGCTTAGCTTAAATTTATTCATAATGCCATACCACTAAAACTTTATGGCCAAGCTATATAAAATACAAATCAAATGCAACTAAATTTTACATAAAATTTTATAAACAGTATTAGAAGATGATGTTCAGATGTTCGTCAAGCAATCAGACAAAGCCGCCATCGTGTTTTGCAAAAAAACAGTGTCTTGACCTTCCGCCATCACTCTAATTAACGGCTCGGTACCAGACGGCCTAACCAGAACTCGACATCCGGCAGATGCAGCTTTATCCGTTATCTTGGCCAGCTCAAAGATGACACGCCGGTCCTTCAAGATAGACGCCTTAACAGGAAAGTTTTTAAGGAATTGAGGATATGGCTCAAACAGACGAAAAGCCTTATTGGCCGTGATTTTATTGTCAATTATGATAGACAGCATATGTAAAGCAGACAAAATACCATCACCTGTAGACGTTTCACTGCCGATAATAATGTGCCCAGATTGCTCACCTCCAAGCGCTGAACCTTTATCCAGCATCATTTTGGCTACAGAGCTGTCACCTACGTCGCTGCGATATACGGTAATGCCATTTTGGGACAAAAAGACTTCAAGCCCCATATTAGACATTAATGTAACAACTACGTTGTTTCCTTTTAAGACGCCTTTTTTAAACATATCGACGGCTAAGGTTGCGACGATGGCGTCGCCGTCTATTATTTTACCTGCCTCATCACACATGATCAGGCGATCTCCATCGCCATCAAAAGCAATACCCACATCTGATTTCGTGCTAAGCGTAAGGTTAACAATGGACTCAGGACAAGTTGCGCCAACTTTTGAGTTTATGTTTTTGCCGTCCGGCTTGCAGCCAGTGATCGCCACTTTCGCCCCTAATTCTTCAAAAAGTCTGGGGGCAATTTCGGAATTAGCGCCGTTCGCACAATCAATAGCAACAGACACTCCGTTCAAAGAAAGTCCGCGATGAAATCCTCTTAACAAAGCGTCTTTATAAATTTGATAATAGGTTTCAACAGTTAGCTTTGAATCTGAGGAAACCTTATCTTGAGCAAAATTATTATCTAAAGGGACTGAACGTTTTGGCCTTATTTTGCTGTTGATCAAAGCGGCTTGTTTTTGTGAAAGTTTTCTGCCGTCTCTGTTGAATATTTTTATACCATTATCTTGATACAGATTATGCGAGGCGGTAATCGATATGCCGCAATCAAAGCTCATATCTTTAGTTACGAAGGAAACTGCCGGAGTTGGCAGTACGCCGCCTAAGGTTACTTCAACTTCAAGTGAAGAGAAGCCGGCGACTAATCCCTGCTCAAGCACATCGCAAGAGATTCTTGTATCCCTACCAATGAATACTCGTTTAATGTTTCCCAAAGCGCCAGAGGACGCAATCGCGCTGGCCACTTGCACGCAACCATCAAAAGAAACTGGCCAATCGCCCGCTTTACCTCTGATTCCATCGGTTCCAAAAACATTTGGCATTGGAACAAGAACCTATTTGTTATTGTTTTTGCTTGCTGGAACGGGATTTTGCAGAACGCGGCCTATTGTCAGCTTTGCGTTTAAATGGCGACGCGCTGGTTTTACTTTGCTTTGCCGGCGCTTTTTTGTAAGTTTTTTTAGAGGTCGGAAAATCCAGGCTTTTGCTGCTGTCCTTGGCCTTGCTTACCTCGTGAGTCGTCGGTATTTGGCGATTTATGGTTTCTCCGCGTAGCAGCGCTTTAATCTCATCACCGCTTAATGTTTCATAATCAATCAGTCCCTTAGCGACAACATGCAACTGCTCCATATTATTGCTCAGCAGGTCATAAGTCTTTTCGTAGAGTCTATCGACAAGTTCGCGCACTTCGCGGTCGACTGCCTGTGCCGTTACTTCTGACATCTGTCGAGAATTCACCATAGAATGCCCTAGAAACACATCTTGCGACGATTCAGCGTAAGACAGGAAGCCCAGCTTTCCCATCCCCCATTCGATAATCATTTTTTTTACTATATCAGTAGCTTGCTTTATGTCAGAGGAAGCTCCGGTTGTAACCTTACCGTAACCGAACACCAGTTCCTCAGCGATTCTGCCGCCCATCGCAACACACAAATCTGCCTCTAGCTTATCTCTTGAAACAGAGATTCGGTCGCTCTCCGGCAATCGCATAACCATACCAAGCGCTCTACCTCTTGGTATTATTGTCGCTTTATGTATGGGGTCAGAGTCCTTCATGTTAAGGGCCACAATGGCATGTCCTGCTTCGTGATAGGCAGTCAGGCGTTTTTCCTCATCCGACATCACCATAGACCGACGCTCTATTCCCATGAGGACTTTGTCTTTTGCGGATTCAAATTCCGACATACTAACTTGCCTTTTACCTCTGCGAGCGGCAAGCAAGGCCGCTTCGTTTACCAAATTTGCTAAATCTGCACCCGAGAAACCCGGCGTGCCTCTGGCAATTACCATCAAATCTACGTCGCTCGATAAAGGAACTTTTTTGGAGTGTACCTTGAGGATACGCTCTCGGCCGTTAAGGTCTGGATTGGGAACAACAACCTGACGATCGAACCTCCCTGGCCTAAGTAAAGCCGGGTCAAGTACATCCGGTCGATTAGTTGCGGCAATTATAATGACCCCGGCATTATCTTCAAATCCGTCCATCTCAACCAACAGCTGGTTAAGCGTCTGCTCTCTTTCATCATTTCCGCCGCCCAAACCAAAGCCTCTGTGGCGACCAACTGCATCGATTTCATCGACGAAGATTATACATGGAGCGTTACGCTTACCTTGTTCGAACATGTCTCGTACGCGGCTTGCGCCAACGCCGACGAACATTTCAACAAACTCAGAACCGGAGATACTGAAAAACGGCACCCCAGCTTCACCAGCAATCGCACGCGCTAAAAGCGTCTTTCCAGTGCCAGGCGGGCCGACCAGCAAGACTCCGCGTGGAATTTTTCCGCCAAGTCGTTGAAATTTCTTAGGGTCTTTAAGAAAATCAATGATCTCACCAAGTTCATTCTTGGCCTCGTCTATACCGGCCACATCGTCGAACTTTATTTTGACGACTTTCTCACCAAGCATCTTGGCCTTAGATTTGCCGAAACCAAGGGCTCTGTTCCCTCCAGATTGCATCTGACGCCAAATAAAAAACCATCCGCCCATAAGAAGCAACATCGGCAGCCAGCTTAGGATAAGGTGAAGAAATGAAAATTGTTCGTCGTCTCTTGGAACTACGTTAATCTGAACTCCTCGAGCAGCAAGCTTCTTTATAAGTTCTGGATCATATGGGGCATAGGTTTTGGCTATCAACCGTTGGTTGTTAACCATAATTATGTTCTGACCTTTTATATCAACGCGAAGGATTTTGCCCTGCTCAACTTCCTGAAGAAAATCACTGTATGGAATGCTGGTTAAGCTGTTGCTCTTATCCTGAAACAGATTGAACAAGGCGATAATCGATACAACGATTACCGTCCATAAAAACGCGTTTCTTCCGAATTTATTCACTACAAAACCCTGAAAAGCGTAACACTATTTACGTCGTAAAAAGGCGGGAATGTCAAGCTCGTCAACCTCAAGGGCTTGGTTGTTTTCAGGCTTAGGACTGGATGCGGCAGCATTTGCATCGCTTTTGGGGACGCTTCTGTTGTGTTTAGATCGCCATCTATCGAAAAAAGACAGCAAACCTTTTTCTTCACCATGTTTTTCCAGAACCTCTTCCAAGTCGACCTGCTCAGACTTTTTCGATTCCTTATCGGCGACGTCTTCGTTTTCCTCAGCTTTATTGTCAGAATTGCTCTCTGAAACCACATTATCAATGCTATTGCCAAAAAGGCTTGTAGGAATCTCAAGGGCCGCTCTTTGGGTATCGGAGACGTCAATGCCGGTCGCAACAACCGAAACCCTCATGTTGCCAAACATAGATTCATCAAACGCAGATCCAAATATTATATTCGCTTCGGAATCTACTTCTTCTCTGATGCGGTTAGCCGCTTCATCGACCTCATACAACGTCATATCATAGCCGCCTGTAATATTGATAAGCACGCCCCTTGCGCCCTTCATAGAAACGTCGTCAAGCAACGGATTAGAGATAGCCGCCTCAGCAGCGTCCAAAGCCTTTCGTTCGCCGGATGCATCGCCAGTTCCCATCATGGCTTTGCCCATCTCGCTCATGACTGTGCGAATATCGGCAAAATCCAAGTTTATAAGCCCCGGCATTACCATCAAGTCTGTAACGCCTCTTACTCCGGAATACAGGACGTCGTCCGCCATTCTAAACGCATCGGCGAAGGTTGTTTTTTCGTTGGCCACACGAAACAAGTTTTGATTAGGTATTACAATAAGCGTATCGACGAACTGCTGAAGCCCGTCAATTCCCTTTTCCGCCGTGCGCATACGGTGTATACCTTCAAAATGAAAAGGCTTGGTAACAACGCCAATTGTCAAAATTCCTTGATCTCTGGCCATTTTCGCAACCACCGGAGCCGCGCCAGTGCCGGTTCCGCCCCCCATACCTGCCGTGATAAAGGCCATGTTGCTGCCTTTTAGGCACTCCATAATTTCAATTTCAGCTTCTTCCGCTGAAGCTTTACCTACTTCCGGCCGCGAACCTGCCCCCAGACCCTGGGTAATGTTCGGCCCTAGTTGAATTTTTGTACTTGCAAGCGAGTTAGCAAGCGCCTGAGAATCGGTGTTAGCCACAACAAAATCAACCCCCTCAAGCTTAGACCTGATCATATTGTTTACGGCGTTGCCTCCGGCCCCACCGATTCCAAATACAGCTATCTTGGGACGAAGGCTTGTAATATCCTGATTAAACAACGCCCTTTGCTCCGGTTGTTTTGCGGACTTTTTAGGCTCTTTTACTTCTGATTCTGCTGTTGACATAGGTGCGAATTCCTTTAAAGCTTGCAAGCAAAATATTGCCTTTTATTTTATCATCTATTTAGCATAAGCACAATACTGGGCCACAGAATTTTATGCCACCGCATGAATTTTCGTGACTGTAGAGTATTTATCCACAGTGGCGCCAAATTGATTTAGTCATGCCAACCACCCGCATGTGACGACTGGCTAGTTTTAAAGTAATTTGGTTTTAGGTATTGATATTTGAAAAAACACCCAGCCCCCTCTGCAAAGCACAATTGGACTTATGCAAGGTCCGCTACTATTGATTTCAGCTGGCTCTGCAGTAATCGATCAAGAAATAAGACGGCGTTTACTAGCTTAGATCGCTTGATTAAGGCAGTAAACATCCCCGATCATTCAAGTAAAATCCTTAAGAAGCAAGGAGCATACAGCGTGTATACCAGATTGATTTTGTTGACAATATTTTAAAATTATTGACTAAAAGAGCGATAAGGCATAAAATAAACCCTCTCTTGCCATATCAATAAAACAATGGAAGACAGCAACAAAATCTTGGCCGTGAAGGCTATGCTTGTTCTTTGTCAACAAAAGCTTAAGAATCAGCAAAGAATTAAAGCCAAATATAATTGGCGGTTAAATGCCAGGAAAAGCCAGCATGTTCCAGATGGCAATTGGAAAATATGGCTGATTTTGGCTGGACGAGGGTTTGGTAAAACAAGAACGGGCGCCGAGACAATTCGGCATTGGGTGAACAGCGGTCTATATAAACGTATAGGTCTGATAGCCAATTCTATAAACGACGCGAGGACAGTTATGATTGAAGGAGAAAGCGGACTGCTGTCCGTGACGCCTCCTTGGGAAGATACTGTGTTTGAGCCGTCTAACCACTTAATCAGATGGGAAAAGCGTCGTGCACTTGCCCAGATATTTAGCGCTCAGACGCCTGAAAAACTGCGTGGGCCGCAGTTTGATGCGATCTGGATTGACGAGCTGGCTAAGTTTAAAAAAGCGAGAGAGGTTTTAGATCAAGCAACTTTTGCTCTGAGATTGGGTAAATTACCCAGAATGATAATCACGACAACGCCTCGCCCCACTAAAGTCATTAAATCCTTAATCGCGCGCGATGATGTGTTCTTGACCAAAGGAAGCACTTTTGAAAACGAAAGCAACCTGGCGCCCCAGTATATTGAGCAAATGACCAAAAGATATTCTGGCACTAAAATCGGGGCGCAGGAGCTGTACGCCGAAATTGTTGAAGATAATACAGCCGCGCTTTGGTCGTGGAGAATGATCGAAAACGCACACAAGGTTCCTCCTGACATGCAGCTTCAACAAATCGTCATCGGCATAGATCCGGCCATAACTACCAATAACAGAAGCGATGAAACTGGAATTATTGTGGCTGGAATTGATGAAATGGGACGTATTTTGGTGCTTGAGGACGCAAGCGCTAAGGATCCATCTGATCTGTGGGCCGCTAAAGTAGCGCAGTGTTATGCAAAATATAACGCGAACGCCGTGGTTGTAGAAATTAACGCAGGCGGCGATTTGGTTGAGCAGATTCTACTTGCAACGAATAAAACCATGCATATCAAAAAGGTGCGAGCAAGTAACGGCAAGTTGGTTAGGGCAGAGCCAATATCCATGTTTTACAAGATGGGCAAGGTTTTTCACAACCAAATTTTTACGGAGCTTGAAAAGCAAATGACTTCATATACCGCCAAGCCAGGTGAAAAATCGCCAGACCGACTGGACGCTTTGGTCTGGGCTTTAACTGAGCTGACTAAACACACCAACTCAGATATGGATACAGAAGCCTGGAATCTTTGAAAATGCAAAATTAGCAGTCGCTATACTGATATATACTCAGCTATGTCGATCATTCTGTGTACAAAGGCCCATTCGTTATCGTACCAAGCCATGATTCGGCAGAAATTGCCGTCTGTAACGCAGGTTTGCGTTGCATCGAATATGGCGCTGAAACACGTGTGATTGCAGTCGCTGGAAACAATTTCATCTTCGCAAATAGAAATAATCCCCTTCATAGATGAACTTGCTGCGTCTTTAATTGCATCGTTTATCTGGCCAGAGGTCACTTTCTGCTTAGATGAGAATGAGAAATCTATCAAAGATACGTTGGGGGCAGGCACTCTTAGCGCCGTGCCGGTAAGTTTTCCAGCCAATTCAGGGATAACTAAATCAATGGCTTTGGCTGCCCCAGTGGATGTTGGAATTATGTTGACTGCGGCAGCGCGCGCGCGACGAAAATCTTTTTTATGGGCAGTGTCTATCAGGTTTTGGTCGCCAGTATAAGCGTGAACCGTGGTCATGTGACCTTTTTCTATGCCAAAGCGACCGTTAATAACCTTGGCGATCGGCGCCAAACAATTTGTCGTACACGAGGCTGCAGAAATTACCCTATGACAGTTTTGGATTTGCTTATGATTAACGCCATACACAACTGTTGCATCTGCATTTTTACACGGCGCAGAAACTATGACCTTTTTGGCCCCTGCGTTTAGGTGAGCGGCCGCTTTCTTTTTATCAACGAAACGTCCCGAACACTCCATGACGATATCGACCCCTAATTTGTTCCAGGGCAGATGGCCGGGATCTGAAATGCTCAACATTCCAATACTGCTACCGTTTATCCTCAGTTGACCGTCCTGAACACTCACGCTGCCATCAAAAGTTCCGTGAACAGAGTCGTATTTGAACAGATGCGAGCTTATATCTGCTTTCGCTAAGTCGTTTACGGCAACTACTTTTAAGCTTTTGTTACTCAACATAGCACGCAGAGCTAAGCGACCAATGCGGCCAAAACCATTTATCGCAATCAATTTTGACACAACAAATCTCCTGCTAATCAGCTAGGTAAGCTTACATAAATACACAAAAAGACTTAAAAAATATATAAGGGCGCTGCCTTAAGAATCCCCAAAAGGGCCGCATGACTAAAAATTTATAGAAAAACAGTGCGCTTTATAGGGATGTATATTTATATTTTCATCTTGATATAGACGGATTGTTTAAAATAGACTGAAAAATATGTGGTTTTGGAAAAGGCTGTTGTTGTGTTTTTTGATCATTTTGCCAATCTAAGCGCGTTAGATGCTTGGATAGTTGTTATGTACCTCGTTGTTACCTTAATCATAGGGGTCCTTCATTCCTCAAAAGTGAAAAATTTGTGGGAGTTTTCTGTTTGGGACAGAAATTACTCTGTATCAGTCACAGTGGCGACCTTGGTTGCATCGCTTATTGGAAGCAGCTCTGTCATGGGGCTTTGCGAAAAAGTTTATCAAGTTGGGTTTTTGATGATCCTGTGCTACTACGGCGCCGCCATCAATAAGTGGTTTATGGCAAAGTTTCTTGCCGAGCCCATTGCACATTTTCGCAAAGCAATATCTATGGGCGATATCATGGGCGCTTTATATGGAAATGCAGCCAAGTTTATGTCTGGCATATCGATTACCCTACGTCTGGTCGGAAGCATGGGCGCTCAGGTGGCGGCTATAGGCTTCGTGTTTAATTATTTTTTCGGGACGTCCTATGTTATAGGCACTATCATAGCGTGTGGGGTTACAACGCTGTACGCCGCAGTGGGCGGTGTTAGATCAGTAGTGCTAACAGATATATTTCAATTCATAATTACAATAGTCGTTCTGCCGCTCAGCTTAGGGCTCGGAATTTTACAAATGGGAGGCTTTGAAAACATAATTGCCTCGCTGCCATCATCCCATTTGCAGATTATCCCGACTAAAATTGAACACTGGAATATATTCCTGGTGTGGTCTTTCAGTGGGATGTCCTCAATTGCCGTGCAAAGAATGTTAATGGCAAAAACGCCTAAAATGGCCAAAAAATCATTGTATTTATCAACATCTATTTCTGTATTGGTGTTTACTTCGGTCGGAATCATTGGCCTTATAACAAAAATTATTCAACCGGATGTAAATCCAAATTTGGCATTTTTTGCTTTTACCAATTCAGTTATGCCAGAAGGTTTAAAGGGGGTTATGGTGGCTGGGTTTTTAGCCATTATTATGTCTACCGCTGATTCTATTTTAAACACAGCGAGCGTGGCGTTTGTTAATGATGTTTTGTTCCAAATCCCAAGACTTACAGAAAGGATGCGTCTTATTCTGGCCAAGTTATCTACGCTTGTGTTTGGGTTTGGCACTCTTTACATTGCCTTCAATTGCAAAAGCGTACTTGAGCTTGCTTTACAGGCCTATATTGTCTGGACGCCCGTTGTGGTCGTGCCATTTGTCGCAGGGTTGCTGGGTTTTATAACGACTCCGGTCACTTTCTTTTGCGCGGCGGCGGCTGGCATTACAACTGTTTTGGTTTTTATATTTTTTGGAATCGGCAATCCAAGGATAGACGCCATTATTCCAGCAATGTTGTCTAACTGTGTGTTTTTCTTCTCGTCCCATTATGTACAAAAGTACTTTTTCGGCGAATATTTCAAAAAAGCAACCAATGATAGAAGGCGGGCTATATCCGATGCACAAAAGAGCGACTACAAATATTTTATCGATCCGCCCAAAATAGAATTCACGTTGCTAAGACGTGTTCAATGCTTTTTTTCGAGATTCGGTTTTAGTGTTTTTAAGTGGGGCAATATACTAAAGTTTTGCTCTCGGCATGTTGTAAAAAGTGGCGCAGAATATTTGACGTTTAGCATTTTTGGCGTGATCAACTATGTTGTTCCATACTTTATGTGGTCGAACACAGACGTAAACAGTGTTGTAGTATTGGCTTTAAGAATCATGGCGGGATCTTTATGTGTCGCGCTGATGTTATGGGAAAAACTGCCTAGCGATTACGAGAAGTATCGCCCCGCTTTTTGGTACATTGCTGTCACGTTTTGTTTGCCGTTCTATACAACTTTTATGGTGCTTTACCATTGGAGCGATACTATGTGGATTATTAACGCAACTTTATCGGCCTTTTTGCTTGGTTTGTTGGTTGACTGGACGATGTTTTGTGTCTCACTGACGACGGGCGCAATTTTTGGTTGTCTCAGCTATCATTTTTTCGTCGACGCAAGCGCTGTTGTGCTGAGCAATAATACCACAATACATCAATTGCTTTACATCGCGGTATTTTCCATTGCTATCGTTTATCTCTTTGGACGCAAAAATGAAATGCGCATCCAAGACCGACTGAACAACTTGCATACAATTTCTGATTTATTGGCTCACCGAGTTAGCGCGCCTTTGTTAAACGCTGAAAGCAACTTTAAGTTCATTGCTCGTAATTTGCCAACCTATGTTAAGGCTTATGACAAAGCAGTTGGCGCCAGGCTCATAACGCCAGAATCGCTGGAATCCCGCGGTAATTTGCTAACCTGTTCCAAGAAGGTTGCTTTCAATCTGAAGTGTTCATTATTGTTTATAAAGTCTATGTTGGCGCACACTCAAGAAGATGAGGACCCCACCTCGCCGGACAATGGAGGATATATTAGGTCGTCCGACATTTTGAAGGAGGCTGTTGAATCGTTTCCTATGTCTGTCGACGACCCCATTAAAATTACCTTAAGAGAGGATAAAAGCTTCATTTTGAAATGCAACAAAGAAAAATTTTTTCACGTGATTATTAATATACTTAGGAATGCTCAAGAGGCTATTTTCGAAAAAGGAATAAGAATGGATGTGCTTAATGGTGAGATTGAAATTTTCACGTTTGCCGGAGATTCTTTTAATACAATAACAGTACGCGACAATGGAATAGGAATACCTGAAGATATCAGAAAGCGCGTCTTCGACCGATTTTTTACGACAAAGTCCAAGCTGGGAGCTGGGCTTGGCCTTTACTTTTGCAAACTTGTTGTCAAAAAAATTGGAGGAACCATAGACCTTGAATCAGAAGAGGGTAAGTTTACCCGCTTTATTATTACTCTGCCTAAGTTTTATAACGATGCGAGCAGGTAGCGCTAGCTGCAGCTGTCGTGTTGACTTGCTTATTGCGACGATGTAGGGTCCAGAATCATTATCTTCTGGCTAATCATGAGCAAAGCAAAGATCGATACAGAATTTCAGACCATGAAAAAGGTTATTTTATCCTGCATCGCAGGAAGCTCTTTAGAATGGTACGATTTTGCCCTGTATGGTTACTTTGCCGCTTTGCTTGGAAGGTTGTTTTTTCCCTTTGGCGACGAGTTTCAGCAGCTTATTGCCTCGTTCGGTGCATTCGCCTCCGGACTTATCGCTCGCCCAGTTGGCGCGGTGATGTTTGGTTATATTGGCGATATATTGGGGCGGAAAAAAGCGTTGATAATTTCTATATACATGATGGCGATACCCACCGCCGCCATGGCTTTATTGCCCACTTATGAATATTTAGGCGTCTGGTCCGGCGTACTGCTTACGTTGATTCGGATTATTCAGGGGCTTGCGCTCGGCGGCGGGTTTACAGGCACCATGGTGTTTATCTACGAACATTCAAGTAAAGAGCGTCGAGGAACCTATTCGTCTTGGGCGCCATTCAGTCTGGTGTTCGGTTTTGTATTGGGCGCAGTTATTGCAACCGTTGCAAGCTTTGCGCTGGACAATGATACTTTAGAATCATGGGGATGGAGAGTTCCTTTTGGTATCAGCTTCGTCGGCGCCTTCATAGCCAAATATGTTCAAAAGCGGCTTTCAGATCCGAAAGAATTTCTCGATGCTAAAAAGCAAAAGACAGAGAAAGAACCGCTGCTTAGAAGTTTGTTTTCACGGCATTGGAGGGCTCTTATATTAGTTGTCGCAATTGATGTGCTGACGGCGTGTGGCTATTTTCTGTTATCCGTTTTCATTCCTACATACTTTGACAAGATGCTGGATTTTGGTATGCAGACGAGCTTCCTCATAACCAGCATAAACATGGTGTTATTTTCTTTATCAATTCTGCTTGGAGGATGGTTGTCCGACAGATTCGGTAAACGCAAGCAGATGATTACCGCTTCGGTTTTGTTGGCCGTGTTGGTTTATCCATTGTTTTTGGTTATGAAAATAGGGCCCGTTTCGGCTATGCTGAGCCACTTTGGGCTGATATTCTTATTTTCTATATACTACGGCCCTATACCGGCGGCTATTTGTTCCGTTTTCCCAGTTAAAACAAGGCTGATAGGGGTTTCCATTGCTCATAACTTCGCTATGGCTGCTTTTGGAGCATATGCCCCTACCATGGCCACGTACTTGATAAAATGGTCCGGAAACATCTCAATCCCAGCAGCGCTGTTCGTCATAAGCGCACTGCTTACCGTTGCAGGACTGTATGTTTGGGAAGAAGGCAAAAGCTATTAGGCAATTTAAATGCACGATATAGCTATATAGCTACCTGCTTATTCAGAAAACTATAGCTGATACCAGCTTAGGTATACGGGGTTGGTTTAGCTGTCGTTATACTCTGATTTTAAGCTAGCCAGTGTTGATATACACACCTGACGCAAAGCGCTATGGCAACGCAAAACAGTCCAACGAACAGCGGACTGTGCGTAGCTGAATAATTATTGCGTACGGGCTGCTTAGATTTTTTACCTATAAAGCTGTAATAACAGATGTTGCCGGCATAGCCATAAATAACGCAGTAAATCAGAACGTCTAATTGTTGAAAATGCTCTTCACAAATAGGCCCTTGTCCATGAGAAAGGATGCCCCAAATTGGCTCGATAATATAATTATGGAACCCGACATGGAAAAGAAAAATGGGGCCCAAAAGAAAAATGGCCGCATATAAATACATTTTCCTATATAAAAACCAAAACAGGCTAAACGATGCTGCCGCCCAATTAAATGAAAACACTTTATTGCCTTCATGAATATCGTTTAATTTATTCAGATAATATGTATCGCGCTTACACGTCTTCCCTGATTTCTTGCAAACGAAATCAAGTATTGATTTTTGGTAATCGTTCAGCCTTACGGTTTTTGATATGTCGGATTGTTTGTTCACATTTCGACTTTAACAGCGCCGCTGATCATATCAGCATATCAGCGGTATTTACAATAGCGGCAGTTAAGCGTTTCCAGATCGCATTTTACAAAGCTTTGCTTCGTTGATTTTGCCAAAATCGATATCTATAATCTCGTCGACATTCAGTATATTCAATTACAATAATGACGGCCTTGCTTCAACTTAAAAACGTCAGTAAAAGCTTTGGAGCGCGGCGTTTGTTCCAGGACGTAAGCTTTACCATAAACGACGACGAGCATGTTGGGGTCATCGGACACAATGGCGCCGGTAAGACTACGCTGTTTGATATTATCATTGGTAAACAAGAGTCAGATGACGGAACTATAACCAAGTCGACCAATCTGCACATCGCCTATCTGTCGCAACATGACGACTTTACGCCAGAGGAAACTGCCGAAGACTATATTATACGTGTTGCAAATGTCATGTCGTGGGAGGTGCAGTCCCAATGTGCAGATTTCGATATTGACGAGTATCGCCTTCAGAAAAAAATATCTGCCTTAAGCGGCGGGTATAAAATGAGGTGCAAACTGCTGGGCTTGTCATTGCAAAAAGCCGATTTACTGCTGTTGGACGAGCCAAGTAATTATCTGGATCTGGACACTATATTGGTGCTAGAGCGTTTTTTGCAAGGGTTCTCTGGCGCATTTATGGTGATCTCTCATGATCAGGAGTTTCTGCGTCGAACAACCACTCATATCCTGGAAATTGAAGACGGCGAAGCGACCAAATTCAATGGAAATCTTGACGATTACTTCGAACAAAAACAAATGTTGCGGGAACAACTTGAAGCCCATGCAGCAAGCCTTAAAGAACGCCGAGATGAAATCTTACGCTTTGTTGCGAGGTTTGGCGCCAAAGCGACTAAAGCCAAGCAAGCTCAGTCGCGCTTGAAACAACTTGATAAGATGGAGACGGTTGAGGTTAAGCCAATTCCAGTATCAGCAAAAATCAAAATACCGCCGCCAACCCATTGCGGAAAAGTTGCTTTAATCATTAAAGACGCAGATCTTGGGTATGGCAACAACAGGATATTAAGAAACGTGTCGTTTACGATACAACGTGGCGATCATATCGTGGTTACCGGCGCTAATGGTCGAGGAAAGACCACTTTGCTTAAAAGCTTGGCTGGCGCCATCCCACTTCTTAAAGGCACATTAGAGTTGGGGCACGAAGTCAGCCTAGCTTACTATGCCCAACATGTTTCGGAGCAGTTGAAGCCGGAACTGACTGTGCTGGAAGAACTTGTGCGCGCAAAGGACACTTCGATAACTGAGCAAGAAGCCAAAAATCTAGCCGGAACGCTGTTGTTCACAAAGGACGACATGAATAAGAAGATTAAAATTCTTTCCGGTGGCGAGAAGTCGCGTGTGGCCTTGGGGTGCGTTTTGCTGAAAAAGGTCAATTGCCTTCTTTTGGACGAACCAACTAACCATCTGGATTTTCAAACGACGGCAGCCCTCTCGCAAGCGCTGCACGAATACGGCGGCGCCATTATAGTTGTCAGCCACGACCGAGCCTTTGTTAGGACGCTCAGTAAAAAGACTGTCGAGGTCCAAGCAGACGGTACTGTTGCCGTCTATCCTGGTACTTATGATGAGTATATTTGGTCGTTGCAGAGAAGGCTTAGACAATAATCAAAGGATAAGCAAGTCGCGTTTCTTGTGTTAGCATATACTTTTCCGCATCAGAGCGTTTATGTCTAAGGGCTTATTTAAGCTACAGTCTGATTATGTGCCTGCCGGCGACCAACCCAAGGCAATAGAAAGCATCGTTTCCGGTTTTCTGGAAAGTGAGAAAGAACAAGTCCTTCTGGGCGTTACCGGGTCTGGCAAAACGTTTACCATGGCCAATGTGATTGCCAGGCTTGGCGTTCCGGCTCTGATCATGGCTCCTAACAAAACTTTGGCAGCTCAACTTTACGGAGAGATGAAAGGGTTTTTCCCCGATAATGCCGTAGAGTACTTCGTTTCGTATTACGACTACTACCAACCAGAAGCTTATGTGCCAAGAACGGACACTTTCATCGAGAAAGAGGCGACCATAAACCAACAAATAGACCGCATGCGCCACAGCGCAACTCAGGCGCTGCTCGAGCGCAAAGACGTTGTCGTTGTAGCCAGCGTATCTTGTATATATGGCATAGGGTCGCCCGAGACTTACGGCAAGATGGTCATTCCTGTCTATAAAGGAGAGAAAATTAACAGAGAAGACCTGATCAGAAAACTTATCAGCCTGCAATATACACGCACAGATTTTTACCTTGAGCGCGGCACTTTTCGCGTAAATGGCGACACAGTAGATATCTTTCCTTCGCATCTAGAAGACAAGGCTTTTAGGCTAATACTTTTTGGGGACGACCTTGAGGGAATATTTATAATCGATCCCCTCAGCAGTAAAAGACAAGAATCCCTAGACGCAATCAAGATTTACGCCAACAGCCACTATGTCACTTCACGAGAAATCGTCTCTCTCGCTATCGGAGAAATAAAGCACGAGCTTGCATCTGTATATGATGGCTTTAAGCAAAAAGAGCAGCTGATCGAGGCTCAACGTATAAGCGAGCGCATAAAGTTTGACCTAGAGATGCTTGAGCTTACCGGGCATTGCCGGGGAATCGAAAACTATTCGCGGTATTTAACCGGACGCTCAGAAGGCGAGCCGCCTCCGACATTGTTCGAATATCTGCCCAAGGACGCGTTGCTTATCGTTGACGAAAGTCACGTTGCCGTCCCCCAAATTGGAGGTATGTACAACGGCGACAGGCAAAGAAAGCAAACGTTGGTTAACTATGGTTTTAGGTTGCCGTCTTGTTTGGACAATCGACCGTTGAAGTTCGAAGAATGGGATACAATGAAGCCCAAAACGCTGTTTGTGTCTGCTACCCCGGGGAAAATTGAGCTTGAGAACGTCCATGGCGAAGTAACTGAGCAGATCATCAGGCCAACCGGCTTAATCGATCCGGAATGCTTCGTTCGGCCAACTGAACATCAAATCGACGACCTTATTAACGAATGCGTAAAAGTAATCGCCAACGGTCACAGAATCCTTGTGACGACGCTTACGAAACGGATGGCTGAAGACTTGACCAAATACATGGCCGAGGCCGGATTGAAAGTAAATTACATTCATTCAGATATAGATACGCTAGAGCGAATCGAGACCATCAGGCAATTCCGCTTAGGCATATTTAATGTGCTGGTTGGGATAAACCTGCTTCGTGAGGGGCTTGATATACCGGAATGCAGTCTAGTGGCAATACTTGACGCCGATAAAGAAGGATTTTTGCGGTCCAAAACTTCTTTAATCCAAACCATCGGCCGAGCAGCCAGAAATATTGAAGGGCGAGTGATTTTTTATGCAGACTCTGTCACTGAGTCTATGCGCATGGCTATGGAAGAAACTAACCGCCGCCGAGTATTGCAAGAAAGCTACAACAAAGAACATGGCATAACTCCGGATGGGATTAAGAAGTCTATAAGCGATATTCTTGGATCGGTATGCGACCAAGATTCCTTTACAGTTGGCGTTGATACGTCGCCCAAAAATTCTAAGGCGACAGGAAAACGCCTAAAAGAACTTGAGAATAAAATGAAAAAAGCCGCTTATAATTTAGATTTTGAAATTGCCGTCAAGTGCCGGGATGAAATTGAGTCTATAGAGAAAGACTTTTTAAAGAGCGGCCTGCAATCGAGGAAGTCTTAAAGGCTTTTCGAGCCGTTGTTTCAACGACGTATCGTTGAACTTTGCTGCAACAAATACCTTTAAATTTTGATCTCTGGTTTGATTCGTCGCTCCTTAAAGGTCGGAAACTTCAACTTGTGCGCTAACGAGGTCCGATAAAGCGCCCAAAAGATTCTGTAACGTTCCTATATGTGTCGACATATTTCTAAATAGCACGCCAGAAGATTCTCCAAGCCTTCTAATTTCATCGGCGACAACGGCAAATCCTCTGCCGGCCTCTCCGGCGCTGGCGGCTTCTATGGCCGCATTCATCGATAATAAATTTAACTGTGAATCTAAGCTTCTAAGCATTTCGTTGATGTCAAATAATGCCCCGATATTTATTGTCTGCAATACAGCGTTAATTTCATTCTTTAATGCATCTGTGATTTTTTTTGCTCCGTCAGCCACAGCTCCAAGCGCGCCTGGGATGTTTTGGCTATCTTCAGCCAAGCCCAATCTTTCGGCAGAGATGGCAAGATTTGTCGTAACGCTGTCGTTTCCGGTTTCTCCTGCCAAAGTAAC
>JAIRYS010000030.1 GCA_031267535.1 Holosporales bacterium
AGAATCGCCGCAACGCCTACGCCCTAACTCAGAGCAAGACTGCTTCTTAGTACTAATACCAAAGAGAGGGTTAATCTCTCTCTCTCTCTCTCTCTCTCTCTAGCTCCAGCACGCTTTGCGCCTACCATGACTGTACCACCACGAAATGTTCTAACGAAGAATACAATCTATGCTTATCCAATATTTAAAATAAATTATCAAGATGAAACTATAAAACTCAAACCGCCTTATTAACCTTCTAGGAAAATTTGGGTCGACATCAAATTAATCGCGGCAAAGCTCAATGATACGCAGCAAAAGCTGCGGCTCGGAAGCCACAGGGCCTTTCTCGATGGATATAACAAAACATCAGCGCGGTTGTCTGAAAGTCTAAGTAGATTTGGTAATAAATTCAGTAATACGCCGCTAACAAAGCAACTTAGAAGCCTTCAGGGCTTCCTCGGCGAATATATCCCTACATCAGGCAAATCGTCTCAGTTTGAAATAAAAGTAAGTGGGTTAAGGGGCAAGGAGGTCGATATGAATAATCACACATCCAGTATTTCTAGTTCAGTCAAGGAGAAAAATATGAGCAAGACAAAGATGAGTCTTCTAGGAAAGTTTGGGTCGACAATCAAAGTAATTGCGGCAAAGTCTAATGTGGCGCAGCAAAAGCTGCGGCTCGCAGGCGCATGCGCAGGCCTGCTCGATGGATATAACAAAGCGTCAAAGCAGTTGTCTGAATATCTGGGCAAGTTAAGTAGGAAATTCAGCAATGCGTCGCTAAGGCGACGGATCAGAAGTCGAAAGGACCTCTCGGTGGATGTTGTGGTAAGAAGCCGCCACGATTCTTCAAATACCCAGGCAAACTTAGTGGCGAATCTAATAGTACGCAGCCTAAGCTGCGGCTCGCAGGCGCGTGCGCAGGCCTGCTTAGTAGATATCGCAAAGATAGATTATGTAGTTTTTTTTGAGTACTCAGACAAGCGTCAATTAATACAGCCTTAGATCGCTTGGTTTTTGCAAAAAGTACTTTAAACGAAGGTAAAAACAAGATAGCTTCGACCTTACTATTTAGCAATAGGGGCATTAGCGCGTGAATTTGCTTGGCAACGTTATAGCATATATTGTGCCCTTCATCGCCGGTTTGTCAGTTTTGATCTTCGCGCATGAGCTTGGGCATTATCTGTTCGCTAGACTTAACAATGTAAAAGTCGAAACTTTCTCTATAGGCTTTGGCCGTGAGATTTGGGGCAGAACCGACAAACGCGGCACTAGGTGGAAAATAGCATGGCTGCCTTTTGGCGGGTATGTAATGATGCTTGGCGATAAAGACGCCGCAAGCGCTCCTGACGCCGGAAAATTAGCGTCTATGTCCGAGGGGGACCTTGCCCAAACTTTATACAGCAAATCTCCGCTTCAGAGAATCGCTGTATCTGGAGGTGGTCCTTTAGGCAATTATATATACGGATTTTTGGTTATGACGGCGGTGTTTTTCTTTAAGGGCGCGCCGGATAACCGTCTGACAGTGAAGGAGGTAGCGGATCAGTCCCCTGCCGCTGAAGCTGGGATAATTGCCGGAGACGTAGTAGAGTCCGCCGCTGAAAATAAGATCGAAAATCACCAAGATCTTAATAACATCGTTGCAAAGAGTGGATTGGAGGCGGTGTATCTGCGAATAAATCGCAATGGCACAGCGTTAAATATCGCAGTAACGCCAAAAGAGATGGACTGTAGATTGCCCGGCGAGACAGTGGCGGTAAAAAGAAAAATGCTGGGTTTGGTTTTTGCCCCTTCTGAAACTGTTAAGGTCGGTCTTTGGGGAGCAATCACAAATGCGGGAAAGTTCTGCGTAAAGATATCGGGCGATATTATGCGCGCTTTGATGCGGCTTGTAAGCAGTTCAGACGGGGCAAAAAATTTGGGCGGGCCAGTCAGGATAGCCCAGCTTTTTGGGGATATCTTTAGGACTGGAGATATGTCAAAGCTACTGGTCTTTTCGGCGATGTTATCCATAAATTTGGGGTTTGTTAATTTGCTTCCCTTGCCGGCGCTTGATGGAGGTAGTATATTCATAAGCCTGATTGAGCTAGTGGCAAGGCGGCCTTTAAATAGGCAAGTACAAGAGCTTATAATGCGGCTCGGTTTTGTGTTCTTGTGTGTATTAATGCTGTTGGTAACATGTAACGACATTTTACATATGGGTATTTTGAGTAAAATCAAGGGAATTTTTGCGGGATTTTGTCAGTGAAAAAATCGTTTATTACTTTGGGGCTATTTTTTGGGTGTTTAATGGCCGATGGCTTTGGCGATACTTTGCGTCGTATTGAGATCCACGGTAATAAGCGCATACAAAGGGAAGCAATTGCTGCGCATATGCGGCTTGAGGTTGGCGACGACATTTCTCCACACATAGTGGATGATATGATAAAGAGGCTTTATGCTACTGGCTTTTTTTCAAACCTATCAGCTGAGCTTAAGAACGGCAATCTAACATTGTTCGTTACGGAAAATTCTATGATCAATCGCGTTGCTTTTGAAGGCAATAAGGCTATTAAAGACGAGCATATAAAACTGCTTACCAAAGATAGGGTTGAGCCGCATCAAGTCTTGCGCCGATCTGAGGTGCAGAACGTAATGCGAGATTTACTCCATATGTATCGCGCAAAAGGCTATTTAACTGCAGTGGTAACGCCTAAAATCATAAAGCTCCCCGAGTCGCGAGTTGATGTGGTATTTGAGGTAATCGAAGGTAAACCCACTACAATCAAAAAAATACTGTTTGTTGGCAACAAAACTTTCTCTACTTCTACTTTGCGCAGCGAGATGCAATCCAAAGAAGCCACTTGGTGGAGGTTTTGGGGATATGATGACGTTTATTCTCCGGAACGGATAGACAGCGACAAGCGCGCATTGAAGAAATTCTACAACAATCATGGTTTTGCGGCTTTCCACGTGAAGTCTCATTTGGCAGAGCTAAGCCTCGATCGTAAAAATTTCTACCTAACCTTCAGTGTCGAAGAAGGGGGCAAGTATAAATTCGGTACGGTCGAAATAGATTGTGAATTAAAGAAGATAGATATTTCAGCGCTGCGCAAAAAAGTGGCGTTCAAAAGCGGCAGCATATTCAAAATCGACGAAATCGATAAAACCAAGGAAGCTTTCGTCGATGATTTAGGCGCTTTGGGATACGCCTTCGTTAATGTGTATCACACGGTAAAGCTAGACGATCAAAATCACGTCGCCAACATCACTTTTCACATCAGCAAGGCATCTAAAGTATTCATAGAACGTATAGAGATATGCGGCAACAACCGTACTTTGGACAAGGTGGTCAGACGAGAGTTTAGGCTTCACGAGGGTGATCCTATGAATGTAGTTAAGCTGCGCAAATCTATACAACGTATCAGAGATCTTGACTATTTTTCGATTGTAGAAGCTCAGCCAGAGGAAGGAAGCGCTGCGGACAAAGCGGTCGTCAAGGTAGATGTTGAAGAAAAATCAACCGGCCAGTTCAAACTGGCAGGCGGATATAGCGCCAGCGATGGATTGTTGTCTAACTTTGGCGTAAAAGAGCGCAACTTTTTCGGTTCTGGCAAAACAGTTGACGTAGACCTTATGCTGGCTGGAAGAACGAAAAGCATATCTTTCGGGGTTATGGATCCCTACTTTATGGATAGAGATCTTGTAGCAGGCGGGCGCATAGGAGGAAGCATTGTCAACCGAGTTAAGGAGACGTCCGCCGAAGCGCGATCCTTTGGTATCTCGCCTTATATTGGCTATCAGATAACTGAGAACTTAGGACATAGAATTACTTATGGCTTAAGCGTAGAGAACATTAAATTTAAATCTCAGATTATGGCGAAAAAGCTTGCTAGCGCTCCGTCTTGGATAAAAGAATCTTATGGACACTTTGTCGGCAGCACTGTAAGTTCTGTCCTTATGTATAACCAGGTTGACAGTACTTTTTACCCCAAAGACGGGTACACTTTGGGTTTAGAAAACTCATTTGCTGGAGTCGGCGGAAATGTGCACTTTAACAGGCATGAATTTAATGCCAGTTGGTATTATCCATTAGCAGAAAAACTAACCTTTTGGAGTAGTGGAACAATTGGCATAATGGGCGGTGGACGCGTAAAAGATCGATTCTCTCTTGGCGGCGAAAGCTTTAGAGGGTTTGAATACGACGGTATCGGACCGAGAACTAAAACTGTGGATCAAGACTCAGTTCACGGCACGCGTTATTATAAGGTAGGGTTTGGCGTTAAATGTCCAATTGGGAACTATTATGAAACTGGCATTAAATGTACCGTTTTTACCGAATGGGGCAGTTTGTGGAAGTCTAAAATATCTAAGGAGTTGGTTTTCGACGACAGCAGTTTGCGTGGCAGCATCGGCGTAGGTATCGAATGGTTAAGCCCTTTTGGCCCAATCAGCCTCAGCTTTGCTTGGGCGATCAAGAAATGCAAGTATGACCAGACGCAGGTTATGCAATTTGGGGGACTTATGTGATGTTGGGAAACAGGGGGTTGATTGTTGCCATTCTAATTCTAATCAGTTGTTTTGGTATTATCAGCGCCGATGCTGCAGGGCCAGTCGTTGGCGTAGTTAATGTGGACAGAATTCGCGCTGAATCTAAGGCTGCCCGTTCAATCGAAGATCAGGCCAACCGACTTAGACAAAAATATCAAGATGAGATTGCAAAAATTGAAGACAGACTAAGAAAACAATCGGCGCTTTCTGCTTCTGGATCCAATCCGACAGTTTCTGACGGTGGTTTCGAGAATCAACATAAAAACCTTCAAGCTTTAGCTCGTTTTCGCAAGCGTCAGTGGGAAAGGGCTGTAGCACAGGCGAACGCCAAATTAGAAAGCAAGCTAAGCGGAATAGTGGCTAGAATTGCCAAATTGAAGGGGCTGTTAATA
>JAIRYS010000015.1 GCA_031267535.1 Holosporales bacterium
ATTCATATCCACCTCCGTTAATAAATTCATTTCAGATTGAAATGATTCGTCTGATGCAGGAACATGTTTGCCGAGGAGATTTTTAAACAAGACCAGTTCGCAGAACTGACAATCGAGGAGGTCCTCTCGACCTCCGAGCCGCAGCTCAGGCTGCGTTGATGTAGCATTACGCTCATCAAACAAATCTTGGTGAACGCCCCTTGACTGATGTGGCTCAGTATTAGACAAAGCGTCACACATACCACTTCTTACAAATGGCAGTGACAATTTGATCTGAGTTGATTGGGAAAGAGGCTTGTTTAGATTTTGACTTAAGGAAGGCTGAACATTGACTATCTGACGAGCTGGGGGGGGGGGGTAGTCTTGTAACTGGCTGAATTGCTGGGTTTGATTGAGATCTGAACTATTGTCTTATTTGCAATCTCTTGCCTATTAGTATTCGCAGTTGAAGCCGCTACTAATTCGGTGTTGTTACATGCCGCTCCGCTGTCTTTTCTTCCCGCCATAGCTGCTAGAACTGCCTCCGTGTTACGTGATACTCCGCTTTTGCTTAAAACTTCTACTCCGACCATTGCGCTGACTCCTCGCTGAACATTTAATAACCCGAAGTCTTGCAATAAATAATTAATTTACAGTTAAAGCGTTATGTTGCTTTTAAACAATCCTCAAGACTATGCTTCTTAAACCCTCCAGACCGCCTCTAGAGACCGTTTGTACTCTGATTAAGAGACTTTGGAAACTTCCACCGGGCATAGTACATTTCTAAAGCGCCTCTCTAGATCTCCTTCTGAAACCTCCGCCCCTTAGAAACTAAGAGACTTCGGAAAAATAACCCATGCGTCGTGTTTTTTTAGAAGGCGCCCTAGATTTCCTTTTGCGACCACTTCACTCTGAAAATATCGCAAACAATGAAATAAAAAGATTTCTGTACTGGTTTTCAACGCCTAGTCCTAAAGATTAAATTGCCGAGTTAGATTTTTACTGAATCTACCTATCTTTATAATAATTTCCCATTAGAAAAAGTTCATAATTACTTGATTTTTAATATATTATTAAAAAATACTTTAATTTTGATGCGAATTTTATTAAAATGCATCAATCGATTAATTGTAACAACAGTACAAGACTGATGAATAAATTTACAAAAAGTTTACTGAAGCTAAAGGCAGGATTTAGAAAGCCGAACAGCGCAAATGTTTTGGCTTTTAGCGACAACATGCCACCAGTATGGACGCCACGAGCTTATAAAAATTTAGCCAATGAGGGATATAAAAAGAACGTGATAGCCTACAGAGCCATCAATCTTATATCCCGCGGCATAGCTGCTGTGCCTTTGAAACTGTTCAGTTTTGGAACTGCGCTGACAAGCGGTGAACATATTGTCGCCAGCCTTTTGGATCATCCCAACAGCGATCAAACCAGATCAGAGTTCTTGGAAACTTTGACTTGTCATCTGTTGATGTCGGGTAATGCATACATTTATTTGCACTACGAAGACGACGTATTCCCAATCACCATGCATTTGCTTAGGCCAGATAGGGTGAAAATTAAAGCGGATAAAATGGGCAAGGTTACTGAATATGATTATGGTCAAAATAGGCAAATTCCCTCCTATTCAACCAAATTTAAAAGAAAGCAAGTTTTGCACCTTAAATTCTTTAACCCACTAGATGATTTCTATGGCCTGAGTCCCATTGAGGCCGCCGCGATAGCGATAGATCAATATAATGCCGTGTCGTCACACAATTTATCGCTGCTTCAGAATGGCGGCCGTCCTTCCGGCTGCCTCATTTTGAAAAATAAAGAATTTATGACTGAGCAGCAAAAACAAGCTTTAAGGGCAAGCATAAAAAAATCATACGAAGGAGCGCTGAATGCCGGAAAGACGATGGTTCTTGAGGGTGATTTTGAGTGGAAGGAAATGGGTTTGTCGCCGAAAGACCTGGATTTTGTAACCGGGAAAACCTTCTCTGCCCGAGAAATATCGCAAGCCTTTGGGGTTCCGCCTATGTTGGTTGGCGTACCGGGAGACGCTACTTTTTCAAACTATCGCGAAGCGAGATATCACCTTTGGGAAGATACAATTTTGCCGCTGTTGGATTACGTTCTAAGTCAGCTAAATGAAGCTCTTATAGACACAGGCGATCGTAACAATCTGGTTATTAGTTACAACGAGGACGAAATTTATGCTCTTTCGCTAAAGCGAGACAGCGTGTGGAAGCGCATTTCGGAAGCAGAGTTTTTAACCACTAACGAAAAGCGGCAAGCTTTGGGATTTGGTCCCATAGACGGCGGCGACAGTTTAGGAAAAATGCCCGATTAGACACAATTTTTAAGAGGAGGAGCTCTGTGAAAACATATTTATCACCCGCGATTGACGCCGCTGAATTTACATGCGCTCAGAGACAATTTGCGATCAAAAGTCTGTCTGCGTCCGGTGAATTTCAAGGATATGCAAGCGTGTTCGACGTGGTGGATCAACAAGGCGACGTAGTTGAAAAGGGCGCTTTCAAAGACTGCCTTGAAAAAGCAAAAATCCTTGGAAGCTATCCAAAGCTTCTTTGGCAACATGACCAAAAGAAGCCAATAGGGCGCATTTTGGAGCTTAGAGAAGACAGGCACGGTCTGTTTATCCACGCCCAGCTTCTGTTGGAGGTGAAGCAGGCAAAGGAAGCATATGCTTTGCTTAAAAATAAAGCCATAGAAGGTATGTCCATAGGATATAGGGTGATCAGATCAACCAGAGACTCAAAGACAAGTTCGGTGAGGCGCTTGCTTAAACTGGATTTACTGGAAGTATCGCTTGTAACTTTTGCAGCCAATCCCAGGGCATGCATAACAGATGTGAAGTCCGCTGAGACAAGCGAGGCTGAAGCATGGTTGGCCGCCGACATACATCGCTTAGCGGCCATCATAAGGGGACTGACGTTTAATTCTAACAAGGAGGAAAGACATGAAATCGAATGTTAATGAGGCATTGGACGGTCTATATAGCGCATTTCATGAGTTTAAAAGCTCAAACGGCGACAGACTTAACGAACTAGAGGAAAAGATAGCCGCTAAGAATCAAGCGGGCGGGCAAATGACAGACAGAGTTAAAAAGCTTGACGCCGTAATTAATAAGGCGGGGGCCAGATTACGCGAAATAAGCATGAAACAAAACGATAGAGAGGAGATCGTTATGAAACAACAAACCGACAATAACCAAGAACATAAGCAAGCAATCGCAAATTACCTTCGTAAAGGCGATGATGCGTGTATCAGAGAAATCTGTACGAAAGCGGCGCTAAGCTCTGCTACTGACAACATAGGCGGTTTTATTATGCCCGCTGAAGTCGTACACCAAATGAACAAGGCTTTGCATTCGACGTCATCAATGCGATCCATCGCACGGGTAACAACGATATCAACCAGCGCGCTAGAGGTGCTTATTGAGAAAAAGCTGCCTAACGCTGGTTGGGCAAATGAAACCGACGCTAGAGATGAAACAGACGCCCCTGAACTAGAAAAAATCAGCATAGACGTTCACGCGATTTACGCCAAACCTAAGGCCAGTCAGCAGCTTCTGGACGACGGTAAGATAGATGTAGAAGAATGGCTTATGACAACCATTGCCGAAGAAAATCGCTGCTGTTGAGAATCAAGCCTTTGTCAATGGAGACGGCAACAATAAGCCCAAAGGCTTTTTGGCTTATGAAGGCGGGGACAAAGAATCGTGGGAATGGGGTAAGATTGAGACCATCAAGTCCGGGGCCAATGGAACCTTCGGCGATGATCCAGCCGGACTTATGATGGACGTGTTGGGTTCGCTTAAGCCACAGTACTTGCAAGGGGCAGTATGGGTTATGCCAAGATCTACCCTGGCCGAAGTTCGTAAGATTAGGGACAGAGATTCCGGTCGCTATCTTTGGACGCCAAATCTAGAACAAGCTTCGCCTTCCATTCTACTTGGATATCCAGTGGTGATTATGGACGATATGCCTGTTCTGGCCAATGGAACCGCAAGTAAATCCGCGGCGTTTGGCAACTTTAAGTCTGGGTACCAGATTGTCGACAGACAAGAATTGCAAATCATTCGCGATCCGTTTTCAGCCAAACCTTTTGTCGAATTCTATGTAACAAAACGCGTAGGCGGCGCGATTGTTGACTTTGATGCAATCAAGATTGTGGATTTCTCAAAGTAGTTTTTTACAGTGGTGTATCCAGTGTTCTGTGAACGCTCAGGACGCGGATACGCCCTTTGTCAATCGTATTTTTTTTGAACAGGGGGATAACCGTGTCATTAAAATTGCTGCAAAAGCCGGAATCAGAACCGATTAGATTGGATGATATAAAAAGCTTCCTACATCTTGAGCATGATCTAGATGACTACTTGCTAAATGTGCTGATAACAACGGCCAGGGAGCTAGTTGAGAAGTTCCTCGGTAGATCTTTGATAACCCAGAAATTGCAATACCAAAATCAGGTGGAGATTTGCGCTGAACCAACCAGGCTTTTGAACGTAACGGAAGGTTGTCCGTTTGGCATGAATGTGAACATAGCGCTTCCTAACGCCCCAATTATTGAGGTTACTGACCTGATGTGTAATGGGGCGAGGGTTGAAGAGCCTAATTTTAAGCTAACAACAGTTGGCGACAGGGAAATTTTATCGCTGCAAACCAAAAAGTGTACAGGTCAGCCTTTGGATATATCGGCGCAATATACCGCCGGTTACGGTGACAAGGCCGAGGATGTGCCATCGACCATTCGACTGGCGATTATGCTTGTTGTCAGCCGTGTATACAAAGATCGCGATTTAATGTCAAACGGGCAAGAAAATTTATTAGACGGCGTTAAACATTTGCTTTGCGCCTATCGAATAAATCAAGACATGTGGGTGAAATAAGAGATCGCGCAATGAAAAGAAAAATATATTCGCCAAACGAAAGGGTGAGAATAGAGATGTATCAGCTGACACCAGACGGCTTAGGCGGTTTTAAGAAATCGTGGCGGTTATGGCGAGAAACAACCTGCCGTATGCAACAGGTTTTTAGCAAATCAAAGCGGAATGTAGATTTTCTGCTGAGCTTTAGCTGGACGCCAAATTTCCCGAATAATATCAGAATTATCAACAAAAAGGGCGAGCCGCTTTATCCAATAACGACGCCCTTAGAAAATGGCTTTGAGTCAATATTGATCACAGTAAGGAAAGGTAACAATGAGCAATTGTAAATGGCCGTTTGTTATAACAAAATTTCTTGTCAAACAACTGCGAGAAGCCTGCGAGATTTTCACATGTCGCCTGAGTAACGACAAAGCAACGCCCTACGCAATGTTGGAAATAGACGAAATAACTCCGGCGATTCCCGTAGATCGCGCCAAGGTGTCGTTCAGACTGCATGTGCACAACAACTATATAGGCAATCAAGAGGCCTTAAGCATTTCACAGAAAATAATCAGCATTTTGACTGGTAAGGCTTTTGATTTAGTCGACGATGAAACGAGCATTCGTGCCCGCGTACGTTTCAAATACATTGGAAAAGAGCACAATGAGCACGCTTACAAATTCGACGGCCTAATAAGGCAAATAGGAGGATAGTCGAACATGATGAATTTAGCCAACTTAATACCAACTTCGGATTTAGAAGAGTACTGCATATACACCGAGGAAAGCGCAGTAGACGTTGTGCAAGAGCTTGAATCATATTTGCGCGAAAACTCTCGCATCAGGTTTTGTATAGACCCTAGCTGGATGAGCTAATTAAATGAAAGAAAGCGAATTGATAATGAGCGTTGGGGGATTACCTCCTATGAGCGCTTATGGTTGCAAACAAAGCCTGTTTCCAGCCGAAATTGGGGAAGTGCTGAGAGACATAAATGGCGAGCTTGTCTGCCTGGGTAACAATGCTCGTAAATACAGAAGCGTCATAACCGGACAAGACACTAATTCTGTGGCGCTTGACGGCTTGTGGATCGGCGCGCAAATACAGATAGGATGCATTCAAATGCTTTGGATCTGCTTAGATGAGGGTATACAAAATCTGCATATCAGCCGACCGGCCGTAGAAGGCTCGGTGGTGGCCGCAGACGAATCAGGAAACAGACTGGAAATTGAAAGTATAGACGGAACAGATTTGAGGTTGCGTTCTGCTACTACAGAGAAATCTTTCGTCGGTTTCCGTCCATGGTTAACCATGCGGGTAGTTAACTTTATCATGCAAACCGACGAATGGGGTAACGCCTGTTCCTGGAAGATTATCTTGGAAGAGGTATGAAGATGAATATCTACGCCGGCTTAGACAATTTACGCTTCTTGCTGCTTTCATTGTACACAAGGTACAACGTGCTTGGCGCGATAATCGCAGCCGCGATGTACAGATTCATGCCGGGTACGTCCCCAAAAAATATGAACCCGAAGGCTGCCGATACGATAAATTCGCAGTACCTAAAGGGCGCCAAAGCCGACAACTCGGCGGCAGCGTAGGCCTTAAAGATGAAATATTGGATTAAATTTCCTCCGGCGCCAAGGACAAACAGCCAAATAAGCTCGTTGCCAGTAGGACGAGCCCAATCGCACAGCGCTGGTATTAGGCTTAAGGCTGTCGTGCCTAAGGAGAAGTAAAAAAGCATCGTGAAACGATCTTCGTTATCGATCATTTTCTTTATGAGGATATCTTGAATGGCAAACAAAATGGCGGAAGCAACAGGAATCAATATAACTAACCGCAATGACACTCCATCCGGGCTCATAAGGAAATATAGGCCGCTAAAGCCTATGAACGTAGCGCGCCATCTGTTGGCGGAAATGCGTTCTTTTAAAAATATGGCTGACAGGACGAGCACGAACAGAGGCAGCGTCCAAAATACCGTAGTCACCTCGGCCAACGGCATTTTGATAACTGAATAAACGCACAGCAAAACCGACAAAAAGCCCAGAACAGAGCGCAATATGTTTAATCCTAAGTACTTAGTAACAAAAATTGACCGGCCGCGCTTGATAATAAAAGGAAGCAAAGTAATGAATCCGAAAAAGAATCTAAAAAAAGCGACTTCCAGCTCGGAAAGCCGCTGTCCAACGAATTTCATAACGGTATCGTTGGTTGAGCTGACCAAAAAGACTAAAAGCGAGAAAAATATGCCTTGTAGGTAGCCTGGGCGATTGAACCAATTTTGCATAAAAACACGCTCTTCGGAATTTCCGCAGAGCTTAGCAAAAGATTAAAGAAAAATTAAGTCCATACTTTATGGCTTGATAGGAACCTATGAAATTTCTTTTAGACTGGATTAACTCATTTGACGACTGCGCCACAGTTTGGCGAGGCGACGAACATGTTTTTCATTTAACCTTGCAACACCAAGAAAATTGCTTCGCCGCTGCCAAAGCGACGCTTGTCAATTCACGCTTAAGTCAACTGGACTGCGTACGGAAACGTTACGCTCGCATTGGCATACAATGGGGCGACGGTTCGGACGTTCAGCCGATTTTTTTCGGATGTGTAACCGCGGTTCCCACTCGGATAGGGAAAAACCTTACCGTATTGGAACTGCTGTCGCGGCCGGACGATGCTTTTGAAAAATTTGAAAGGCTAAAGGCTAGATTGAAGAATTCGCCGGTGTGGGACGAGCTGTTTGTCCCAGAAAGCCGTCAGGACGACCCAACCTACCTTCTGGAAGGAATATCCGGACTGTACTACTGGGACAAAGTTACCGGCGAACTTAGTGTCTCAGACATAAATTTTGGTCGCGAACACAGGGTGATAAATAGAACCACTTCTGCTGATATAGACCTCAAATTTTGCTCTGATCCGCTTGACTCAATAAATATAAGAGTACAGGTCGAGTGGATTCAAAAAGCTCAAGGTATTCTTGACCTTTCAAGGTTTATATCCAAAAATTTCGCTGACGGAATCATAAACTCGTTTACGGGAAACGATCTCAAGCAACGCTTTAGACGCCTGCATTATGGAATAAAAAACAGCGCCTATAAACTTCTTCGCTGCGACGTCAAAGAGTCGGATGTTAAAGGCGCCCCGAGCTTTTACCCAGAATACTCCAGGTTGTTTGAGGTTACAGACGGAAGCGGCGGCAAACGTTCCATAAGGTTCAGAAGACATTGGTTTGATTGTGACTGCCTTTTATATTGGAAATACAGGCAAAAACGCCGAGAAATAGCAAACATTACTCTGGAAAATTCGTTCCAACGAATCAGAAACGCCTGCCCAAACAGAAAAACGATCAATATTAAACTGCGCAGTATTGCTCTGCGGTCAGATGTTTTGCCTTGGATGGGACATACTTTCTATGCCGCCGATTCTCAGGTCGCGTTCGGTGGATATGTGTATGTATGCGTACAGGCCCATCGCTCTGGGAACAGCTTTGTGCCAGACCAAGATAAATGGCATTGTACAGGCAAAATTCCAAGCGCCATGCCGGACGCCTCTTCCGCAAGCTTCTTCCTGACTCCAAGAGGGCAATTAGCAGTAATGCACGCTGTTATGATGGCAAGGGCCCATCTCGCCTGGTCTACCAGATGTATAGAAGTAACTTTCCGAGGCTCCGTTGAAGATTTTGCCTCAATAACGCTTGATATGCACGTAACGCTGAACTGCCAAGATCTGCCTGGCGGGTCGGTAACCGGCAAGGTTATAAAAACTTTGCTTTTTGCCGATGGTAAAACTGGCCGACAGTATGTTGATATCACAATCGCCTGTTCCGTAGGTAAAGCTCGGCATGGGGTCCATTTGGAGCTAGATAAACACACCGAGCCGCTAATTAATTACGCTGACCAAAACTATGCCAATGACGAGATCTTTGTCCGAGGCGACAAGCTGAGCATACAAGACGTCAGCATTCCGGACTTTACCTCGAAAGCCAAAATCGACGGAATATTGGCCCCCAGCCTTATGGACATTGCTGATTTGGTCGATGACGTCAGAATTGCCAACTCACCGGAAGAGCAAGAATCTGTCATGAACTCTGTTATGCATCTGCGTTCAGTAGATGCGCTTAAGCAAGCGCTTAATCATAGCAGAACGCAAATATACCTGAAGCTAAGGAACATAAATCACAAGATGACTTTGGAGCATGAGGTAAACGTCACGGCACAAACGTCATGGAGCGCGCCAGAAGGCGTCAAAATCGATTAAAAAGACAAAGGAGAAGCTTTATGCAAATCAACAGAAGCGTACGTCAGGCGCTATTTGCGCCAGAAGTGCAAATTGAGCCGCCCGAAGATTTTGCTGAATACATCAATATAAATCCGTGCTTGGATACGCGCCTGTTAGCTTTGCAAGCAGAAGCTTACGCGTTGACAGAACTGGATTCTGCCACAAGGTGGCCCGATAAAATTCTTCTGCATGTAAATGTTATGGGTATTCCGATTGGCGCAGAGGCCACAGTTTCAAGAACAGACGGCAATCGCTCGATCGGCGTCGTACCGCTTTATTCGCCGGAGTCGGCTTATGACCGCGAAGAAGCTGAGCTTATAAGGATTGCCATGCATAAAGCGCTGGAAGTCACCTATGCCGGCAGTGGAAGCGCGATGTTTTTAACTTCCGATCAGCATCAGGAGCTTTCGATCAAAGCTGACCTAATTGCCAATAATTCAGGTAAAGTTCTGATCCCAGAAAACAACATCATATATACAAAGCCATTTGCTTGCCAATCCGCAACCCGCATGGAGGAAAAATGGCGTAGGGATGCGTCATTCTGGGCGCTGGATTTTCCGTTATTTGAGGGCGCCAACGGCGCGCCAATCTTAGCGTCGCTGCACGCTTTTGGCGGAATATGGCACAGCGAGCTTAGTCCAGCAGAAATGGAACAGGTCTATTTTCAGATAACAAACAACGGCGGAAAAACTCGCGTGCATCCTACAAAAACCAGTTCTTGGCAGACGGACAGTATCGACCCACACGCCAAGTTCAGTAATGTAGACGGCACAGGCGTTGTCTGCTGGGACGATATAAGCGCCGAGCAACATCTTTCGCTTGAGCAAGCTGTTGCGAACGGTTTCGCACGCATCTCCATCGCTGGCGAGAACGGAGAAACCTGCGTGTACAAGTCGTCCCAAATCTTACGATCAGTTATCGATACTAAAACATTCGATATGTACTTTTTACGTACAAAGGAGATGTAACATGTCAATTATTTACAGGAATATCAAAGGCATACCGCTTACTTCCGATGAAGTGGATGAAAATTTTAGGAACCTAGATGTCCGCTTGGCCAGGCTGGAAAACGACCAGGACGGCGCAGAAACGGTATGCCGGATTGAACAGGAATTTAATGTTCTAAAGTTTTTTACCGATCGCGGGCGTGAAATCGGAAGCGCCACAATCCCGCCCTTGCAGCTAAACCCTCAAGGCGAATGGAGGACTGGAGCTAGGTATGCCATGAACGACCTGGTCGCCAATGGCAATGGGCAAGTCTGGATTTGTTTGAATCCGCATACAGCCGAGGGTTGGGAAAAAGACAGAAGCAAGTGGGCCTTATTTTTGCGATTTAATGGAGCATGATTTATGAAGCGAATTTCGTATAACCATGAAGATGAAGACGTTCTTGCCAGAACCATATTTGGTGAGGCCAGGGGCGAATATCAAAAGATTGGCGTCAACGCCCTCGTCGCAATTGGTAATGTTGTGCTAAATCGAACAAGCCTTGGCGGTTTTTTCGGCAACAGCATCTGTGAAGTTTGTAAAAAGCCTTGGCAGTTCGCTTGCTGGAATATCGGCGATCCAAACTTGCCGATAATCAGCAAGGCCGACAAATCCGACTTTTTGTTCGAGATTTGCTGTGGGGTAGCTTCGGCTCTCTTGCAAGGCAAATGGTCGGATTTAACCAAAGGCAGCGATCACTATCATTCGCGTGACGTTCGGCCGCATTGGGCCAAAAACGTTACCCCCAGGTTAAAACTTGGGGCGCATGTTTTCTATAAATTGCAATCGTAATGTTTCTATGTATTTGAGGAGGAAAAAAAACTATGAGTAAACAATTGATATCATTCGCTTTTGGTCTGAGCGAGTTTGCGCCTGTAATCAAAAGATGGCTGGAAAGCGAGAACGCCAAAAAAAACGCACAGACCATAAAGGACTTGGCCGTCTCTGTCACAAACGCAAAAAGCGAGGCAGAGGTATTTCAAATCCTTACATCCGACAAAGACGCTGCTGTTAAATTTCAGTGCGAAATTGTGAAGCTGGTCGACGAGATGGAAAGAAGTCTGCAAAAAGAACACCACAAAAAATTTATACAAAGAGTAGTCTCTAGCAGCGATAGATGCGGCCGATCAAAGGCTGGAATTATGGCTTTATGCGCTGTGCTGGGACTGACATTCTGTCTGGGGATTTTGTCTTTACAAAGGAAGTCTTTATCCGGAGAAGTTGTTGGTATCATATCGACCATTGCCGGCATTTTTGGCTCGTGCTTAAAAGATGTATACAGCGCTGAATTCGGCGCCCGAGATCGCACAATTCCATTGATTCAAGAGGACGCGACGGAATCAAAAAAAGTAAAATGAGCAAGCTGTCTTTAGAGCCAATTCGTTTTTGATTCAAAAATACGCAGCCTTGTGCTAGCGTCCGGTATGCTTAGAAGGCCGAATAGGGGAAATTTTTCACCGGGTCCGTGCGCTAAAAGACCCGGGTGGAATGTTCTTGAGTTAAAAGATGCGCTTGTTGGCAGGTCTCATAGGTCAAAAGATGGCATTGCCAAAATTAACCAGCTGACTAATTTGCTGCGTGAAATTTTGCTGATTCCAGATGATTATTTAGTGGGAATTATATCGGGATCCGCAACCGGAGCCGTTGAGTGCGCTATGTGGAATTTGCTTGGCTTGCGCGGAGTTGACGCTGTTTGTACCGACGTGTTTAGTCAAACTTGGAAGGATGAGATTGAACATCAGCTAAAAATACCTGATTTGCGAATCTTTTCTTTTGATGGCGTCAATCTGCCAAACATTAAAGCATGTTCGTTTGAGCGAGATATAGTATTTGCCGCAGAAGGAACAACCAGCGGTGTGACCATATCCAATCTCGACTGGATCAGTGATTCTAGATCGGCGTTGGTAATCTGCGACGCAGCATCGTATGTGTTTTCGTATAATGTCCCATGGCGCAAACTGGATGCAGTGGCTTTTTCTTGGCAGAAAGGTTTGGGCGGCGAGGCCGGACACGGCGTGCTTGTCCTGGGACCTCGGGCTGTTCAAAGGATTACAGATTTCACGCCTGTATGGCCGATACCCAGGATTTATAATCTCAAAAAATCTGGGAAATTTCATCAATTGATATTTGACGGGCATACGATAAACACGCCTTCATTGTTGACAATCGAAGATTTTATAAGCGCTTTGAGTTGGTCTAAATCAATCGGCGGTATCGAAGCTTTGATGGCGCGCGTTGATAAAAATTACATCGTAATGAAAAAATGGGTCAATCAAAGCCGATTTTTTGAATTTTTAATTTCAGATGAATCTATCAGGTCGAGAAATATTAGCTGCCTGAAAATTAAATCAACCAACCTAAGCGTTCAAGATCAGTGGTTGACCATAAAAGATGTGGCGTTGTGGCTGGAAGAAAACGCAGATATCTACGACATAGCTGGACATCCCAATTCTTTCTATCCAAACATAAGAATATGGCATGGACCTACCATAGAATGTTTGGACCTTGAAGTAGCTCTTCCGTGGCTTGATTTGGCGTTCTCAAAAGTTTCTAACCTAACCTAAGCGCTGATTAATAAGTCGGCGCTGCAGCTGGTTAGCGCTTTATAAACAAATGCCACTTGATTGCTATGGCATAGAGGATATAGGATGAAATGTCGTTGCAGTCACAAAAAGCCGTTGAAAGCGGCGGCTTGCTATCCAGAAGGTTTTGATCTCCTCCTTCTAATCAACTGGGACAGGAAGTAATTTTGGGCTGCAGCGATCTGCGGGCGTAGCTTAATGGTAAAGCTTCGGCCTTCCAAGCCGACGACGTGGGTTCGATTCCCATCACCCGCTCCAGGTGTGCTGTAACAGTTTGCTGCGAATCTAGTCGGCATTTTATGACTGGTTTTTATTCTCAAGACTTCCTAGACGTTCTGCGTGACCGAGTGACAATCTCGCAATTGTTCTCACAAAAAACGACCATAAGAAGACATGGGCGAGATGTGTTCGCCATATGCCCGTTTCATCAAGAAAAAACTCCGTCTTGTAAGGTTGACGACGGCAAGGGGTTTTTCTATTGCTTTGGGTGTGGAGCCTCTGGAGACGCTATAGAATTTGTTCGAAAAACCGAAAACCTTTCATTCCTAGAAGCCGTAGAGAAACTGGCGTTACAGTTTGGGATGGAGCTGCCGACGCTGCAAAAAGACAAGGCTGATTCTCATATCAAGAAAGCATATGCGTTAATTGAACACACAGCCGTTTGGTACCACAACAATCTTAAGTCCAAGGCCGGCGAGCGGGCGTTGGAGTACTTACTTGGCAGAGGGGTTTCAGAAGAGCTGATTAACAAATTCCGTTTGGGCTATGCGCCGATATCACGCGATGTGACGTTCAGGCATCTAAAGGCCTTTGAGCCAGACGCTAAGCTGCTGCAGGATTTTGGCCCAATTACCCAAAATTTAAGGGATAGATTCAGTGGACGTATCATCTTTCCCATAGAGGACGATAAAGGAAGAGTGGTTGGTTTCGGCGGGCGCATTTTTGAGAACGAAGACCGTCCCAGCGCGAAGTATATCAACTCGCAAGAATCGGCGCTTTTTCATAAAAAATTACTGCTTTATAATTTATACAACGCCAAGCAGATGCCACAAGATGCTCCGCTTATCCTATGCGAAGGATATATGGACGTTTTGGCGCTTTATAAAGCCAACATAGGACGAGTAGTCGCCCCCTTGGGGACCGCAATAAGCGAAGAACAGATCATAAGCTGTTGGAAAATCTGCCAAGAACCTATCATCATGTTGGACGGTGATAACGCCGGAATCAGGGCGGCAGAGCGCTTGATGGAAAAGATTGTTCCATATCTGCGCTCGGGTTGTTCGTTGAAATTTTGCATACTGCCGAAAGACGAAGACCCAGATTCGCTGGTGGCGTCAGGAAAAACCAGCCTGATAGCAAATTTTATAAAAGAGCCTAAAAGCATCCTAGAAATGCTGTGGTCAATGCATGTGTCAAAGATTACAAAACACACGCCGGAAAGCGCGGCCAGCTTGAGGCACAGCCTGCGCAACACGATTGGCAGAATAGTTGACGCAGACCTAAGGCAAACCTATGGCAAAGCCATTGCGGCTTTGCTTAAGGATTATACTGACGCCGTTATACGCAGCACGATTAGGCCAACAAAAATTCAGCGATTGAGCGTCGGAAATAAGCTGAAACAGCAGGATACATCAGACTTGGCAGCAAAAATACTTGTTGCGACAATCTTGAATCATCCGCATTTATTAAGTAGAATAGAGCAACAGTTCTTGGAGCTTATCGCCAATCGCGTTGACCTTAATAATCTTGGGGACGCCGTGTTATCGTTGTATCAATCGGGCAGCTGTTCACGCGAACAGTTATTGGCGGGATTGACTGAACGCGGACACGACCTGAGTTGGTTAGGCGAAGGCCTTTATAAATACGCGAGGTTTGCAAGAGATATAGCAGATGATGACGTGGCTTATAACGGCTGGATAAGTATGTGGGAGACCTCGTTCATCAAAAAGAATGTGAATGAAGAAGCCAAGCTTTTGGCAAACAAGCTGAAGACAAGTTTTTCTGAGTCGGATTGGACCAGATTGCAAGCGCTAAAAAGCAGCGTGTTTAATGGCAAAATGGAGGAATAACGTGGCAAAAAACAGCATTTCGCAAAAAGATATTGAAGACAGCAATGTGAAAAATACCGAAAAGGTTATTGAAAAGGCTGAAGCAGAAAATGCTCCAACCGTGAATCGCGCGGCCTTTCAGCGATTGCTGGTCAAAGGAAAAGCGCGTGGGTTTGTCACTTATGACGAACTGGAACGAGCGCTTCCCAAAAATCAGGTGCCGGTTGAGGAAATTGAAGAGGCCATAGCGCAGATTACGGCGCTTAACGTCTCTGTAATGGAGACCGATAAGGCGGTCGATATATCCCCAGCGGTTGCAATAGACGACGCCGAGGAAGTTGAGGAAGAAGAAGAGCTAGAAGAAGAAACGACAGAAAGCAGTGGCGAGCCAGCCGCCACAGAAGACCCCGTCCGCATGTATCTGCGTGAGATGGGCAATGTTGAACTTCTCTCTCGTGAAGGCGAGGTGGTTCTGGCTAAAAAGATTGAATCTGGCAAGCTGACAGTCATTGAAGGGCTTTGTCGTACATCTCTGACGTTTGAGAAACTAAGCGGATGGCTAGAAGGTATCGAGAAAAAGACCGTCTTACCAAGAGAGATTTTTCAAATTGACATCGGCAATGAAGATGACGAAACGGCAGACGACGTCAGCGATACAGGCGACGTAAGCGGTGCGGTGGATGAAGCTGACGACAATACCGCTAAAAGCGCAGTTGATATCGCAGAAGCCCAGATGACGCCGCAATTTATTGAGTCTTTGAAAGAAATTTTGGCTCTACGTAAAAAGCAACTGGATATGCTTAAGAAGGGCCCAAACGGTGCGTTTGATAAAACTCAGCAAAAAAAATACGAGCGGCTGATATCTCAAATGGTTGCCAGTATCGACAAGCTTAAGTTGAATCAAGCCAGGATTTCCGAGCTTATGACAGCTTTGTCAAGCCTAAACAAACGTTTGATGCATAGCGAAGGGGCTTTGCTGCGTTTTACCCATGATTTGAAGATTAATCGTGATGAGTTCTTAAAACATTATTATGGCAATGAAACGAATCCAGATTGGATCTCGGCATTAAAGTTGCTTAAGAAGAAAAATTGGACCAATTTCATCGACAGACATCTCATAGACCTCATGAATCATCAGAAAGAGGTCGAGAACATAGAGAAAACCAGCGGCTTGGCAATAGCAGATTTTCGCGAAACTATCAAAAAAATTCAAAAAGGGGACGCGGAAGCCAATCAAGCTAAGAGAGATATGATTGAAGCCAACTTACGCTTAGTGATCTCGATTGCCAAAAAATATACCAACAGAGGACTGCAGTTCCTGGACCTGATTCAAGAGGGCAATATTGGCTTGATGAAGGCGGTTGATAAATTTGAGTATCAACGAGGGTATAAATTTTCGACATATGCGACTTGGTGGATTAGGCAGGCGATCACTAGGTCAATCGCCGATCAAGCAAGGACCATACGTATACCTGTCCATATGATCGAAACGATTAATAAAATAGTACGCACCTCGCGGCAGATACTGAACGATACTGGAATGGAGGCCACGCCGGAAGAGCTGGCCGCCAGACTCCGTATGCCAATCGATAAGGTGCGCAAGGTGCTGAAAATATCGAAAGAGCCGGTCAGCCTTGAAACGCCGGTCGGAGACGAAGAAGATTCGCATTTATATGATTTTATAGAAGATAAAAACGCAGTGATTCCCGTTGATGCGGCAATTAACTCTAAGTTGCGTGAGGCGGCTAATATGGCGCTTACAACCTTGACTCCACGTGAAGAGAGGGTGCTTCGTATGCGTTTTGGTATAGGCATGAATACAGACCATACTCTTGAAGAAGTAGGCCAACAGTTCTCTGTAACTCGCGAACGAATAAGGCAAATCGAAGCCAAAGCGCTTAGGAAGCTTAAGCATCCAAGCCGTTCTCGCAGATTAAGAAGCTTTTTGGACGCCTAGGTTGTATTGGATGTTACAGCAGCTCGCGGAAATTAACGGTTTTTAGGCGAATTTGTTGGAAAATTGCTTATACAAGAGGCCGATTGCTTATGCCAAAAACTTCCGCCAGCAATAAAGAAAACAGCTTCCTGTGCTGTTCGTTTTGCGGCAAGAGTCAACAAGAGGTTAGAAGGCTTATTGCTGGCCCGGCTGTGTTTATATGCGACGAATGCGTCGGCGTATGTAATGAGATCATGGCCGAGGTCAAAAAGTCCTATATAGGAGAGTTTTCTAAAGGCATAAAAAAACCACGAGAAATCAAAAACGTTCTTGATGAATACGTAATCGGTCAGGATCATGCAAAGATGATTTTGTCGGTTGCGGTCTATAACCATTATAAGCGGTTGGCGTATAAAGACTCTGTTGGAACAGGCGGCTTAGAGCTTACAAAGTCTAACATTCTGTTGATTGGGCCAACAGGCACCGGTAAGACGCTGCTTGCGCAGACTTTGGCCAAAATTTTGGACGTGCCATTTACGATGGCTGACGCTACGACTTTGACTGAAGCCGGGTATGTCGGTGAAGACGTCGAAAATATAATTTTAAGGTTGTTGCAGGTTGCCGATTACAATGTTGAGAAAGCTCAGCGCGGTATCGTGTATATCGATGAAATCGACAAAATCTCTAGAAAATCCGAAAATCCTTCTATCACGCGTGATGTATCTGGCGAAGGCGTGCAGCAGGCGCTTTTGAAACTTATGGAAGGTACCGTCGCTTCAGTTCCGCCACAAGGCGGTCGTAAGCATCCTCAACAAGAGCTACTGCAAGTAAATACTCATGACATTTTGTTTATATGCGGCGGCGCTTTTGATGGGCTTGAGAAAATCGTATCTCAGCGACATAACAACTCGTCCATAGGCTTTGGCGCACAAATAGGGAAACCTCACAATGTAACAAACCTAAAAGATCTAGGCAAAGTAGAGCCGGAGGATTTGCTTAAATATGGCTTGATTCCTGAATTTATTGGGCGCTTACCCGTGGTTGCTCTGTTGTCCGAGCTTGATCAAAAGACTTTGGTTGAGATACTTACTACGCCAAAGAACGCCTTGGTTAAACAATATAAACAGCTGTTTAACATGGAGAAAACTGACCTAAGGTTTACCGATGAGGCGCTAAAAACCATTGCCAACAGCGCGCTTAAGATAAAAACAGGCGCTAGAGGACTTTCCTCGATTATGGAGGACGCATTGCTGAAAACTATGTATGAATTGCCGTCGAAAAGTAATATAGAGCGTATTATCTTTACTAAAGAGGCGATTCTTGGGAAAAATCAGCCTAAAGTACTGCTTAAAAAAACTCGCAAAGCGAGCCAGAAGAACTAGATTTATTTCAAAGCTCTGCGAATTTTTCGATGTGTAATTTCAGTACGCAAGCGTTTGTGTGTATCTAAATTTTAAGCAGCAGTCTCATTGCTCTTGGTTTTTCTTAAGCATTTCATGAAGCGGCAGGTATGATACCGTTCCACTACCGCCAATTTTGTGACCCACCAAAATCTTCGAAGTGCAAGAAAGAATGTCTTCCATCGTTTCGAGGTATATACGTTTTGCAGTAATATCAGGCGCGTGCCTGTACTGCTCAAAGACGTTGTTGAATCGTTGAGCCGATCCTTGTGCCGTAAAGATTAAGATGCTCTTTTTAGCCTGCGCTTCGTTGATGATTTTACCTACTTTCCCTCGCGCCTCAGCCGCAACACCACGGGCGTAAGCGTCAGCCTGATTAATTTCACGCTGCTGGTCAGCTTGGGCGCGCTCTACATCGCGGAAAGAGTCGATAACCGAAGCAGGAGGTTCCACGTTTTGAAGCTGAACCTGAACGATTTCAACACCCATCTTATATAAATCCATTACGCCTTGAAGACGTTTTTGCGCCATAGCGTTAACTTCGCCTCTACCTTCGGTTTGGGCGAATGCTATCGGCGTTTGGCCGATAATTTCCCTCATAATGCTTTCCGCTACGGCGCCAACCGTAACGTCAGGAGATCTGGCGTTAAACAAATACTCTTCAACGCCATTATCTCTTATACGCCATAGGACCGTAAACGTAACGTTGGCTAGGTTAGAATCGCCTGTCAGCATACATCCTTCTTCGCTGGTTTCTGGGTCGGAGCCGCGATTGCTTTTCCTGCTCCCTATGTCTATGCGGTTAACGGTTGTGATACTTTGAACAATGGCCTCTTCAAACGGGTAGGGAAGCCGATAATGCAACCCTGGACCGTCGGTACGAACCCAGCGGCCAAATCTAAGCACAACGCCGCGTTCATCGGGGCTTACCTGAAATATACCGCTGACCAGCCAAACTAAAACAAAGATAGTCAGAAGCAACCCGACGGACTTGAAGGCATTGCCGGACCCTCCTTTAGGTCCTCGTGCAGAGAAAAATTTCTTAAACTTCTCTTGTAAGTCGTTTAGAAACCCCCCGCCTTTTCTCCAGGGATTATTGTCTTGCCCCCAGGGATCGTCTTCACCTTTAAAAATCAAAATTTGGTTCATTCTCTGGCGTCTAAAATCATCCGCTAAACCTAGCATTCTATTCGAAACATTGAAACTGCATTTGGCACATTTACAAAATTTTACCAATTAGTAGGCATAATTAAACTAATTGTTATGATTTATAATGCGCATTTATAATCTGAAAAATCATCATAAAATCGCCTATTTTTTGTCGATTATGCTTTTACTTTCTTCATGTGGGGGGGTAAAAAAACGGCAGACTAAAGATAATGATATTACCAGTAGGCAATCAGCTATACTGCTGAACCCAGATCTTGTGTCTTTCGGCGACCTGTTTGTTGTGGACGAGATTAAGGCTAAAGCGACCGGAATATTAAGTAAGGCGTTCGCAGCAGAGGAACAGCATAGAATATCTACTCTTGAAGAGTTAGATTTTTTGCTAAGAACACTGAAAGAGCGTTTTGTCCTAAGTAATATTTCTAAAAGCGACTTTAAGCAGCGGGTTTATAAGCGCTTGGATCGCGATTTGGCAATCACAAACGATCTTAATAGATGTCTAGAAATGGTTAGCGGCAATGATCGAGCGCTTTACCTATGCAAGGAAAACAAGCTGTATTCAGTAATTTCCAGCGCATATAACATTATTCAGAATCATTTTGACACTTTAATACAAGGTAAGCTGCCGATAGGCTTTAAGAAATCCTTTTATAACATAACTACGCTGGAGACGGACAAGGGCAGTCGAATCATTACAGGCTCGTTCAAGACAACCTGTCTGAAGGGCGTAATAATAACTATGCTGGTAGAGCTTGCCGGAAGCGAGGCAAACGCGTCCGACCTTGCTCTTCCTGCTCGTAGTGGCGAGCAATGGGCCGACTACAGCTGGATTTTCCACACGATTCCTGTAGCGAAAAGTCTTGTAAAGACAGATGTGTATCCTAAGCTGAGATCGTTTACATATTTCTATAAAGACGATAACAGTCCGTCTCAGGGCGAACTAGGATTCCCGCACAGCGGATATTATTCAGGAGGCGGCTATGAAAGAGGGGGCAGAGACACTCCATCAAGGCCTGAGGATTGCTCATCCTGGGTGTCAAAAATTCTGGGGACTAAGCATGATATCACTACATTTGGTTTGATGCAGTTCTTCAGAATCAAATCGCACTGTGGTTTAGCAGATAAGTCTTGGGTAGGCAAACCAGAATTTCAGCATATCTCGAACGTACTTGAACCAATCAACGCGGCCAACTTGAAGGAAGACATAAAACCTGGCGATGTCCTATGTATCAGAAGGGCTAAGCAAGGACGAGTTAATCGATATACGAACTATGGAGACTCAGGACATATGGCCGTGGCGCTGTTTGCCACAGATACACACCTACTGGTGCTTGCTTGTACCCGTGACGCTCCATTCATGGAGGGCATAGGATTGCAAAAGATCAGTCTGCAAACTGAAGAGAACAGCGACTTAATGTTTTTAAGGTATAAAAAAGACCACGTTGCAGCCAGTTTGTGACAACGACTGTCACAAAATATCCGGCTATTTTTTCGGAGCTGTGGGCGCCTCTGGCTTAGCGTCCGCTGTTGGCGGCGTAGTATCAACTGTGATCGGCGCGTCCACAACCTGCTCTTGCGAGGCTTGATCAATCACCGATACGTGCTTGTGCTCAGGCTTGGAAATCGAGGCCATTAATATGCAATTAAGGATAAAGATCGTCGCCAACCAGCTAGTCATTTTTGTCAGTAAATTAGCTTGTCCCCTGGCGGTCAGAAGCCCACCGCTGGAATTACCGCCGATGCCTAAAGCAGTATCGCCACTTTTTTGCAGCAAAATAACACCAACCAACGCAAGCGTGACGAGAAAATGCAAAGCCAACAAAAACTTCATCTCAGCCGTATAACCAACTAAACCAAAGCCACTATATCACGAACCGTTTGCATACCTCAAGACGTTTCAGTGTAAGAGCATACCAATAGTATTATTAACAACTTGCGCAAAAGGCACGTATTAATTTTGCGCCTGTTGACTTTAATGCAGTAAGGCATTAGGATGTCGCTTCTTGGTTCTTGCTTTTGATAAAGGGAAACAGGCGTATGCCTACGATAAATCAGCTGGTGCGCAAACCCAGATGTAGCGCTCTTAAAAGGAATAAGGTTCCGGCGCTTGAGTATTGTCCCCAAAAAAGAGGGGTCTGTACCCGCGTAACCACAACTACGCCTAAAAAGCCTAACTCAGCTTTGCGTAAGATTGCGCGTGTTCGCTTAACCAACGGATTTGAGGTGACCGGGTATATCCCGGGCGAGGGGCATAATCTTCAAGAGCACTCGGTCGTGTTGATTCGTGGCGGGCGTGTTAAAGACTTGCCGGGTGTGAGGTATCACATCATTCGCGGATCGCTTGATACTCAAGGGGTTAAAGATCGTCGTAAAGGCCGGTCTAAGTACGGAGCCAAGCGGCCAAAGTAGAAATTTAGGGATTTAACCATGTCGCGACGTCGCGCAGCGAATAAAAGAGAGATCGTAGCGGATACCCGCTTCGGCAATGTTGTTATCACTAAGTTCATCAATACGTTGATGTATGACGGCAAGCGTTCTGTCGCTGAAAAAGCGCTGTATTCTGCTTTGAGTGATGCGGAAAAAAAGATCAAAAAGCCGGCCGTAGATGTTTTTTCTGAGGCTATAAATAACGTAAAACCCAATCTGGAAGTAAGATCCAAGCGAGTTGGCGGCGCTACCTACCAAGTTCCTTCTGAAGTAAGACCGTCCAGGTCGCAAGCTTTGGCTATACGTTGGATAATAAGCAGCGCAAGAGGGCGGGCCGAAAAAACTATGCAGGACCGCCTCTGCGCTGAGATTCTGGACGCCTGTAACGGGCGCGGCAATGCCATTAAGAAGCGTGACGATATGCACCGTATGGCGGAAGCTAACCGTGCATTCGCTCATTACAGATGGTGATATAAAATGGCAAGCAATTTTACCCTGGACAGGTACCGCAATATCGGGATCATGGCGCACATTGACGCGGGTAAAACCACAACCACGGAAAGAATTCTGTTTTATACCGGTAGGTCTCATAAAATTGGCGAGGTCCATGAAGGCGCAGCCACTATGGACTGGATGGAGCAGGAGCAAGAGCGGGGAATCACTATCACCTCGGCTGCAACGACCTGTTTCTGGAAAGATCATCGCATTAATATAATCGATACGCCCGGGCACGTGGATTTTACCATAGAAGTTGAGCGCTCTTTACGAGTGTTGGACGGCGCAGTAGCGGTGTTTGATGGAGTTGCCGGGGTTGAGCCGCAGTCCGAAACCGTATGGCGTCAGGCCGATAAATATTCAGTTCCTCGCATCTGTTTTATCAATAAGATGGACCGTATAGGGGCCAACTTTTTTCGTTGCGTAGATATGATTAAGGATCGACTTGGTGCGGTTTCTATAGTCATGCAGCTGCCCGTTGGGGCAGAGAGTGATTTTGTGGGCGTTGTTGATTTAGTTGAGATGAAGTCTGTACGCTGGCTAGGAGATAACCCCGGGTCGGAGTTTGTTTACGAAGACATTCCCTCAGATTTAGTAAAAACCGCAGAGGATTATAGATCTAAGCTGGTCGAGCTGGCAGTTGAACAGGATGACAGCATTTTAGAGGACTATTTATCCGGGAAAATGCCGTCAAAAGAACAGCTTGTCGCTTGCATCAGGAAAGGCGCTATATCTGGCGCTTTTGTACCGGTTTTTTGCGGCAGCGCGTTCAAGAACAAAGGCGTGCAGTTACTACTTGACGGGGTGGCGTCGTATCTGCCTTCTCCGCTTGATATTGGCGACGTAAAGGGAATCGAAGTCGGCTCTGATAAAGTATTGACTAGGTCTCCGGCAGACAATCAGCCGCTTTCGGCGTTGGCGTTCAAGATTATGAACGATCCGTTTGTAGGAACATTAACGTTCGTTCGCATTTATTCCGGCATTATGGCATCGGGTGAAAGCGCGCTCAATTCCGTCAAAGATAATAAAGAAAGGATTGGCCGTATTTTGCTTATGCACGCGAATAATCGTGAAGATATAAAAGAGGCGCATGCGGGTGATATAGTTGCTATATGCGGGCTGAAAAACACCACGACAGGCGATACCCTTTGCTCTATTGACCATCCGATAGTTCTTGAGCGAATGGAGTTTCCAGACCCGGTTATCGAGGTGGCGGTTGAGCCAAAAACTAAGGCCGATCAAGAGAAAATGTCTCAGGCGCTGAATCGCTTGGCTGCGGAGGATCCGTCATTTCGCGTAAGCATAAATCACGAGACGGGTCAGACAATAATAAAAGGTATGGGGGAGCTTCACCTTGAGATTATCGTTGATCGTATGTGTCGCGAATTTAAAGTTGATGCAAATGTTGGGGCCCCTCAGGTCGCTTACCGTGAAACTATTTCAAAAACTGTTGAGATTGATTACGTTCACAAAAAGCAAACGGGGGGGGCGGGACAGTTTGCTCGCGTTAAAATAATATTCGAGCCAACCACTTACGATCAAGGGTTGGTGTTCGAAAGTAAGATCATTGGCGGCGCCGTTCCTAGGGAATATGTGCCGGGCGTTGAGAAAGGGCTGAAGATTGCGACTGACAACGGATATCTTATCGGATTTCCCGTTGTGGGAATGAAGTGTGCGTTGATTGACGGAGCGTATCATGACGTTGATTCCAGCGTGTTGGCCTTTGAAATTGCCGCCAGGGCCGCCTTCCGGGAAGCCATGGGAAAGGCGGGGGCTAGGCTGCTGGAGCCAATAATGGATGTAGAAGTCGTCACCCCCGAAGAATATATGGGCGATATAATTGGAGACTTAAACAGCAGGCGCGGTCAGGTGCTTGGTATGGATCAGCGAGGAAACGCCAGGGTACTTAATGCAATTGTGCCATTGGCAGAAATGTTTGGATATGTTAATAACCTAAGGTCTATGAGCCAAGGGCGTGCTCAGTATACTATGCAGTTTGCCCGTTATGACTTGGTTCCTCAGCAGGTTGCGGACCAAGTTATCGCTGGGCATAAGGCGGGATAGTTCGGTTTTTTTTGTTTTAGGGTAAGGAGTTTTTGATATGGCACAAGCAAAGTTTGAGCGGAATAAGCCGCATTGCAACATAGGAACCGTCGGTCACGTTGATCACGGTAAGACCACACTAACGGCGGCTATTACAAAGGTTTTGTCCGAGGCGGGCGGGGCGAATTTTACTGCGTATGATCAGATAGATAATGCGCCTGAAGAAAAGGCTCGCGGTATCACTATTTCAACGTCTCATGTCGAGTACGAGACCGCAAAAAGACATTATGCTCATGTCGATTGTCCTGGACATGCGGACTATGTCAAAAACATGATCACCGGAGCCGCCCAGATGGACGGTGGTATTCTCGTTGTATCTGCAACCGACGGCGTGATGCCCCAAACGCGCGAGCATATATTGCTTGCTCGTCAGGTTGGCGTGCCGGCATTGGTTGTTTTCGTTAACAAAGTCGATATGGTCGACGATCCAGAAATTCTTGAGCTGGTTGAGCTCGAAGTTCGTGAAATTCTGTCTAAGTACGAGTTTCCTGGGGATTCGATTCCGATTATCAAAGGAAGCGCTCTTTGCGCCTTGGAAGGCAAAAATGACGAGCTTGGGAAAAAGAAAGTGTTGGAGCTTATGGACGCTATCGACAACTATATCCCGCAGCCAGAGCGTCCAAAGAACCGTCCTTTCTTGATGCCAATAGAAGATGTGTTTTCCATCTCTGGTCGTGGCACAGTTGTCACAGGTCGTATCGAGCAGGGTATCCTGAAAGTTGGGGATGAAATTGAAATTGTTGGTATAAAGCCAACCGTCAAATCCGTTTGTACGGGTGTTGAAATGTTTAAAAAGCTTCTCGATCAAGGTGAGGCCGGGGATAACATCGGTTGTTTATTGCGCGGCACTAAGCGCGAAGAGGTTGAAAGAGGGCAGGTTTTGGCTGCGCCTGGGTTTATTACTCCGCATACCCATTTTAAGTGCGAGGCATACATTCTAACCAAGGAAGAAGGCGGACGTCATACTCCGTTCTTTAATGGGTACAGGCCGCAATTCTACTTCAGAACGACAGACGTTACGGGCACAGTTAAATTGCCGGACGGCGTAGAAATGATTATGCCGGGGGATAACATTGCGGCCGAAGTTGAATTAATTGCGCCTATCGCTATGGACGAGGGGCTTAGGTTCGCTGTGCGTGAAGGCGGCCATACCGTTGGGGCTGGCGTGGTCTCAAAGATTATAAAATAGAGACCGATGAATACTCAGCGCATACGGATCTGCTTGCAGGCATATGACAACAGGATATTGGATTATTCTGCTGCGGAGATTGTTTCTACTGCAAAAAGGACTGGCGCGCTTATTAAGGGGCCGGTGCCGTTCCCTAACAGGATTGAGCGGTTTACGGTGTTGCGCTCTCCGCACATTGACAGAAAGTCGCGCGAGCAGTTTGAAATAAGGACGTACAAGCGCTTAATTGATATCTTGAATTGTCCACCGCAGACCGTTGACGCTCTTATGAAGCTTGATTTGGCGGCTGGGGTCGATGTTGAAGTAAAAGTGATGGATTGAAAAGCTATGCAGGTTGGTTTGGTTGCAAAAAAGATAGGCATGAGCCAAGTTTTATCAGATGATGGACGCAGTATTCCGATCACGCTTCTGAAGCTTGGAAAGAACGTGATTCTGGCTCATAAAATTGCCGATAAGCATGGGTATGACGCTGTTGTGGTTGGCGCATTTCCTGTACATGAGCGCAAGCTTACCAAGCCGATGAGGGTTTTTTTTTCTAAGCAGAATGCTGAGAATTTTGGGATTATTAAAGAGTTCCGCACGAGTGGAGATAAAGTCGCAGTCGGCGCCGAACTTGGGCTAGATACAATCTCATTAGGCGAGGTTATAGATGTTACTGGCGTCTCTATAGGTAAGGGATTTGCAGGTGGAATAAAAAGGCATGGCTTTGGCGGCTTGCGAGCGTCGCACGGCGTTTCGATAACGCATAGGTGTTTGGGGTCTACGGGTCAGCGTCAAGAGCCCGCTAAAGTGTTTAAAGGTAAAAAGATGGCCGGGCATATGGGGGCAAAACAAGTTACTATGCTGAATTTGCCAGTACACAGCGTAGATTCTTCCCTTGGGCTTATAGCCGTTAAAGGAAGTATCCCTGGCGCGAAAAATGGCGTAGTTTTTTTACGTAGCGCAGTAAAGGGTGTGACGGCAGCTGGGGCGACCAAAGGCGCTGTAAATAAATAGTAATTGAAAGTTTTTTGAGAGATGCAAATTAAGATTGTCAGTCTAAAAGGCGGAAAGGCGGGAGAGGTCGAATTAAGTCCAGACCTTTTCTCTGTTGAACCGCGGCTGGATATTATTTCCGAGGTCATTAGGTGGCAATTGGCTGCACGGCAGGCGGGCACTCATCAAGTTAAAAATAGATCCGCAGTACACGGGACGACTAAAAAAGCCTTTAAACAAAAGGGTACAGGACGGGCGCGTCGTGGTTCTTGGACCAGCAACGTATGCCGTGGTGGCGGAGTGGCGTTTGGTCCGGTTGTGCGGTCTCATGCGTTCAAACTGAACAAAAAAGTCAGACAGTTAGCTTTGAAAAGCGCGCTATCCCTTAGACTGCAGCAAAATAATTTGGTGGTGATGGGCGATTTGGAAAGCAGTTCTTGTAAGGCCAAGGAGGTAAAACAAAATTTGGCTAAGCTTGGAATAACTTCAGCCCTGTTTGTGTGTGGCGAGGCTGGCTCGATAAGTAATTTTTCCAATGCGATTATGAATTTGCCTGAGGCTGATCTGATGTCAGTTAAGGGATTAAATGTGTACGACGTCATCAGCAAAGATAAATTGGTGCTAACTAAAGACGCCCTGCTGGGTTTGCAGAAGCGTCTTGGAGGTGAAAATGCTAAACCAGTATGATTGCCTTATCAGGCCGGTTGTGACCGAGAAGTCCATGCTAAATACCTCCGGCGGTTCCTATACGTTTGTGGTTAATTGTTGTGCTACTAAGCAAGATGTAAAGTTAGCCGTGGAGTCGATTTTTAACGTGAAAGTTGACAGCGTAAGGTTGCTTAATCGTAAGGGAAAGTCGCGTACCTTTAAGGGCAGGCATGGGGAAAGGTCCGACAGCAAAAGGGCTTTTGTTCACCTAAAAGACGGCGCGATTAACTTTGAGAGTGGATTTTAGTTATGGCTTTAAGGAAATTAAATCCGGTAACTTCCGCCTCCAGAGGCGTTGTTTTAGTGGACAGAAGCGGCCTATGGCGAGGTGGACCGCTTAAAGCCCTGACAACCGGTAAAAAAAGCTCCGGCGGACGCAATGGGCACGGCCGTATAACGGTTAGACACAGAGGATCAGGTCATAAGAGGCTTTACAGATTTATTGATCTTGTGAGGAATAAGACGGGGGTTTCAGCTGTTGTCGAGCGGATTGAGTATGATCCAAACAGGACTTCGTTTATAGCGCTTATAAAATATTCGGACGGCGAATTTTCTTACATAATAGCCCCTCAAGGCCTTAATCCTGGCGATAGTGTCGAGTCGGGTGAAGAGGCTGATGTAAAGGTTGGAAACTGTCTGTTTTTAAGAAGCATACCAGTTGGTACTTTTGTCCATAACATAGAGCTTAAAGTCGGCAAAGGCGGACAAATGGCCAGGTCTGCCGGAACCAGCGCCCAAATAGTTGGTCGCGATTCTGATAAGGTCATATTAAGGCTGTCTTCGGGTGAGATGAGGCTGATTCCTGGAAATTGCCGAGCCACGATAGGGGCAGTTTCCAATCCTGATCAAAAAAACATAAATCTTGGGAAGGCCGGCCGTAGCAGGTGGCTTGGTGTAAGACCAAGCGTAAGAGGCGTTGCCATGAACCCGATCGATCACCCCCATGGTGGAGGCGAAGGTAAAACTAAAGGCGGGCGTCATCCAGTCACTCCTTGGGGGATTCCGACTAAAGGGTACAAAACCCGTCGTAAGGCTAAGCCGTCGGATCGTTTTATATTGTCAAGTAGGAAGAAGTAGGATATAAAGATGGCTCGTTCTGTCTGGAAAGGCCCGTTTGTTGAGGGATACCTGGTAAAAAAGGCCCAAAAGGTCATGGAGTCAGGGCGTAAAGATGTAATTAAGACCTGGTCTAGGCGGTCTACGATTATACCGGATTTTGTTGGAGTAAACTTCGCTGTACACAATGGAAAGAAGTTTATTCCCGTTTATGTAACTGAGGATATGATAGGGCACAAGTTGGGCGAGTTTGCCCCTACGCGCACTTTTTACGGTCACGCAGGCGGCAAAAAAGCGAAGAAAGCATAAGAAAATGTCTAAAAGATTACATTTGGCACATAAATCTACTCAGGTTACCGCGCGTAACAGGTTTGTGAAAAGCTCTCCACGCAAAGTTAACTTGGTCGCCTCGATGATTAGAGGCAAAACCGTCGCCAAAGCGTTGACTTCTTTGGCTTTTTGTGAGAAGCGTTCGTCTGAAGACGTTTATAAAACACTTAAGTCGGCGATTGCTAATGCCGAGAACAATTACGGTTTAGACGTTGATTTGCTTGTCGTGTCAGAAGCGTATGTAGGCAAGTCGGGCACTCTGCGCAGGTGGAAAGCCGGTTCGTTTGGTAAGGCTCGGCCGATCTTGAAAAGGTCTAGCAATTTAACAGTGGTGGTTAGCGAGGTCGAGGACTGAGGGTATGGGGCAGAAGATAAATCCACATTCGTTTCGCCTTGGCATTATCAGGAACTGGACTTCTTGTTGGTTTTCGAAAAGAGATTTTGCTGATCGCCTGCACGAAGACTATAAAGTGCGAGCTTTTATAAAGAAAAAACTTACGCAAGGCGCAGTGTCCAAGGTTTCTATAGAGCGCATGGCGACGCGGGTTGTCGTGTCTATACACACCGCTAGACCGGGGGTTGTGATAGGCAAGAAAGGTTCGGATATAGAGGCGCTTAAAAAGGAGATTTCGAAACTTGTTGGCGGGGATGTAGTCCTGAATATTGTGGAAATACGCAAACCAGAAGTTGACGCTGAATTGGTCGCCGAAAATATTGCTTCTCAAATAGAAAAAAGGATCGGGTTCAGGCGAGCCATAAAACGGGCCATGCAAAGCGCTTTACGATTTGGCGCGCAGGGAATAAGAGTTAATTGCTCCGGACGTTTGGGTGGCGCCGAGATTGCCAGAATGGAATGGTATCGTGAAGGACAAGTGCCGTTGCACACGCTGCGCGCTGATATTGATTATGGGTTTAGAGATGCCTTTACGACCTACGGCTGCATAGGCGTTAAGGTATGGATATATAAAGGTGAGAAATACGATGCGGACTCTGTATTCTTACCCGGAAAGTTAAAATCCTAAATATAAGGGTTGTGGGTTTATGTTTTCTCCTAAAAAGACCAAGTTTCGCAAGCAGTTTAAGGGCCGTATACACGGGGTCGTGTCCCGTGGCGCGTCGTTAAGTTTCGGAGCATATGGCCTTAAGGCTTTAGAGCCCATGAGAGTAACTGCCGCGCAAATAGAAGCGGCTAGGCGAGCCATAACCCGCCATATGAAGAGGGTCGGTAAGGTCTGGATCAGGATATTCCCTGATGTGCCTGTATCTAGGCGACCGGCCGAAGTTCGTATGGGCAGTGGGAAAGGAGCGCCTGAGTACTGGGCTTGTCGTGTGTACCCTGGTACAGTTATGTTCGAGCTGGATGGAGTAAACGAAACAGTGGCTCGTGAAGCTTTGGGATTAGCGGCGGCCAAGTTGCCGATCTCTACGAAATTTATTGAAAGGATTCTTTAAGTTTATGGCGAAGAAAAAAGATCAAAAGCAAACGCCTGAGAAGGTTGACGCATTCGAGGCTAAGAAAGAAATCGCAAGGATGCGTTTTCGTAGAGCCATGGGCGAGTCGGTTGCCTCGCACCGTTTTCGTGAATTACGTCGATCAATTGCGATTGAGCTGACGGACAAGCGGCAAGGTAAAGGAACATAATGCCTAAACGAATTCTTTCAGGAATTGTTGTCAGTAATGTTTGCGACAAGACGGTGACAGTCAATGTTACCAGGCAGGTCAAGCATCCGCGCTATATGAAATATGTGCGCATTTCCAAGAAGTACCTTGCGCATGATTCGGCCAATGCTTGTAAAATCGGCGAAGTTGTGAGCATTCAGGAGTCTCGTCCGATTTCTAAACGCAAAAGCTGGATCGTCCTTGGAGAAAGCGGAGGCGGCCAATGATTCAAATGCAAACCAGACTTGAGGTGGCTGATAATTCCGGCGCTAAAGAGATTATGTGTATCAAGGTTTTGGGAGGAACTCATCGCAGAACCGCTAGCATAGGGGATATTATCATCGCGTCTGTTAAGGGCGCTATTCCAAGGGGGAAGGTAAAAAGCGGCGATGTAGTTCGTGCAATTATTGTAAAGACGGTCTTTCCAGTTAGGCGAGAGGACGGATCGATAATTCGCTTTGATCGTAATGCGGCGGTACTGTTGAACAAGCAGGACGAGCCAATAGGTACTCGTATCTTTGGCCCGGTGACCAGAGAGTTGCGTAGGGCCAAGATGACGAAGATCATATCGCTGGCTCCGGAGGTGTTGTAATGTGTGCGCAGCGTCTAAAGAAAGGAGATAAGGTTGTTGTCATTACCGGTAAGGATAAAGGCGTCAAAGGTGAGATTGAGCGCATTTTCACCAAAACGCACAAGGCCTTGGTTAAGGGAGTTAATGTAGCGACTTGCCACGTCAAACCATCTCAAAATGACGCTGGTGGATTGGTAAAAAAGGACAGGCCGGTGGATATTTCTAATCTGATGATTGTTGATCCTTCGTTAGACAAGCCAACGAGAATCGGGTTTAAGATAATTGATGGTCGCAAGGTGCGTTTTGCAAAGCGCTCCGGAGCAGTTTTGGATTGAAAATAGGAAGTTGATTTAAAGTGAGTAGACTTTATAAAGAATATAACGATCTAATGATTCCCAAGCTGCAGGAAGAGTTTGGTTATAAAAACAAATTCGAGGTTCCAAGGCTTGAGAAAATAGTCCTAAACATGGGGGTGGGAGAAGCTTTAACGGACAGTAAGCACATTAAACAAGCTTCTGAAGAACTCAGTTGGATCTCTGGACAGAAGGCGATTGTTACTGAAGCACGCAAGTCAATCGCTGGGTTTAAGTTGAGGGCGGGTAACAAAGTTGGGGCTAAGGTAACGCTGCGTGGAAATCGCATGTACGAGTTTTTGGACAGGCTTATTAATATCGCTTTACCGCGAGTGAGAGATTTCAGAGGGCTGCCTGTTCGATCCTGCGACGGTGGAGGGAATTACTCTTTTGGTATAAAGGAACAGATAATTTTCCCCGAGGTTGCTACGCGTGAGGCCGATACAATACGCGGACTGGATGTAACCTTGGTAACTACGGCAAAGAAGGATGAGGAGTGTGTTTTCTTGTTAAAAATGTTTAATTTTCCCTTTGCGAAGGCTTAAGGTATGGCAAAAAAAAGTTCCATAGAAAGGTGCATACATATAAGAAGCTTGGTTCGTCGCGCAAAAAATAAGCGGGACGCGTTAAAGTCTGTTATATACAACAGAAAAGAGGAGCCGGCGGTTCGTTTTGCGGCTCAAATGAAGCTAGCGGCTTTGCCCAGAAACGGCTCTGCAACCAGAATAAGGAATCGTTGCGAGATTACAGGGCGGGCAAGAGGGTATTACCGTAAATTTAGGATTTCTAGAATCATGATAAGAGAAATGGCGGCGCAAGGGATAATTCCCGGCATGCGAAAGGCAAGTTGGTGAGGGGGATATTGATATGTGCATGACTGATCCAATATCCGATATGTTTGCCAGGATGAGGAACGCTGGTATGCGTGGTTATAAGACCGTGTCGGTTCCGGCTTCTAAACTTAAGGCGAGCATATTAGAGACTCTGCTTAGGGAAGGCTATATAGGCGGGTACTCTAAGGAAATAAAAGACCGATTTCCAAGTATTTCTATAGACTTGAAATACCATGATGGAAAGCCGGTGATATCCAGTATATCCAAGGTGTCAAAGCCGGGATGCAGGATTTATGCGAACGTAAAATCTATTCCGCAGGTCAGTAACGGACTTGGCGTTTCGATAGTTTCTACATCATCTGGGGTATTTTCCGACGCTGAAGCGCGCGAAAGGAAGCTGGGCGGCGAAGTCATTTGTAAGGTATTCTAAAAAGGAAAAGGGCGGACATGTCACGTGTAGGTAAATATCCGATAGCTGTGCCCGCTGGAATTAAAGCGTTGATAGAGGGTGGGGTTTTTGTTGCTCAAGCCGCTAAGGGTGAGTTTAGATTCCCTATTCCCGATGGCGTTAAGATATCGTTGGAAGATTCGAAAATATTCGTCGCAAGCGTAAGCAAGGATAAGCGAGATCGGCAAATGTGGGGAACTACTCGAGCGATCATAAACAACGGAATCTCTGGATTGGTTACGCCGTTTTGTCGGAAGGTTGAGTTGGTAGGCGTTGGCTACAGAGCGTCGATGCAGGGAAGCGACCTAGTGTTGCAATTGGGATACAGCCATGATATAAATTTTACCGTTCCAAAGGGTATTTTGGTGAAGTGCGAGAAGCCTACGACAATCTCGGTTAACGGTTCTGATAAAAAGATGGTTGGGCAGGTGGTTAGAGAGCTGCAAAACCTTAGGAAGCCAGAGCCTTATAAGGGCAAGGGCGTTTTGAGGGAAGGTCAGTTTGTCATCAGAAAAGAAGGAAAAAAGAAGTAGCCATGTCTCGTTTTGACGAAGAATTTAAACGCAGAGAACGCCGGGTTCGTTATAAAGTGAAAAAGCTTGCTTACGGGCGTAACAGGTTGTCTGTTTTTAGGTCTCAGCGGCATGTTTATGCGCAAATAATAGATGATGAGAAAGGGGTGACCTTGTGTTCGGCTTCTACGCTTTGTGATGAGTTTTCGAAGCTTAATAAATCAAATAAAACCAGCAACGTTGAGGCTGCTTCCTCTGTAGGCAGGTTGCTTGCGCAGAGGGCTTTGGGCCAAGGTATACGCGATGTAGTATTTGATCGCGGCGGTCATGCTTACCATGGTCGAGTCAAAGCTTTTGCTGATGCGGCCCGCGAAGGCGGATTGGTATTTTAGGGGATTTTTAATATGGCGCGACAAGTTGCCGCACAAACAGATTCGCAGAGCGAAGCTCTGGTAGAGAAATTGGTTGCGATTAACCGTGTAGCCAAGGTTGTGAAAGGAGGAAAAAAATTCTCTTTTGCGGCTTTGGTTGTTGTCGGCGACAGTCGCGGGCATGTAGGATTTGGCGCCGGCAAGGCTCGTGAAGTCTCAGACGCCGTAAAAAAGGCTTCGGATCAGGCGAAAAAGGGTATGATTCACGTGCCCTTGAGGGAATCTCGTACTTTGCACCATGACATTAAGTCTGGTTATGGGGCAGGGTTGGTTGTAATGCGGTCAGCGCCGGCAGGTACAGGTATAATCGCTGGCGGCGCTATGCGCGCGATTTTTGAAGCTTTAGGTGTGCAAGACGTGGTCAGCAAGTGTGTAGGTACGGCAAATCCGCATAATATGGTTCGCGCTACATTTAAGGCTTTGAAGGGAATCGTTTCGCCGCGTAATATAGCGGCTAAGAGAGATAAGAAGGTTGGGGACCTAACCTCAAGAAGAGCGTAACGAGATAGTGAGATCTGAGATGGCGGAAAAGAAATCTCTTAATAAAAAAACAGCGGCCAGCGCTTCTAAATCGGTCAAGAAGCCTGCAGCAAAGACCAAAGAAGCTAAGGCAAGCGCTGCTGCCAAGGCAGATGTTGCTGTATTAACCGCTAGGCCTAAAAAGGTTTCTGTCGCTGCGGCGTCCAAATCATCTGAGGTCAAGCCGGCTAGCAGGGTTCAGTCTGGCGCTCGTGTAAAAGTTACGCAGGTTAGAAGTTTTATAGGAAGAAAAGAAAACCAGGCTTTGTCCTTAAAAGCTTTGGGTTTAGGTAAAATAGGCAAAAGTAGGATTTTATTGGATGGTCCGGAAACCAGGGGGCTTTTATGCCGAGTGAAACACTTGGTGACGGTAGAGGTAGTATGACAGAAGAAAAGTTCTCCCTCAATAAATTGCTTCCAGCTGACCGGTCTGCGCGAAAACGTAGAGGTAGGGGTATAGGCTCTGGCCTTGGTAAAACCTGTGGATATGGCCACAAGGGCGGCAAGGCAAGGGCCGGACGCGGAAAGGTGCGACTTTTTGAGGGCGGGCAAACGCCTCTCTACAGAAGGCTGCCGAAGCGTGGATTTACTCCTTTGTTATCCAAAGATAGGATTGCTTGTATCAATATTGGCTCTGTTCAGTCGTTGATCGATTCGGGGAAAATTCAGAAATCCGATGTAGTTGATTTGTCGTTGCTGCAGAAGCTGAATGTAATAAAGGCGAGGAGCGTTTGCTTAAGAGTTTTGGGCAAAGGTGGTCTTAGCAGTCCGGCGCAAGTATCTGCAGATCATTTTTCTGCTTCAGCCTTATCAGCGATTGAGCGAGCCGGCGGTAAGATTATTAAGGGGCCTGTTTTAAATGGCGTTTGAAAATGATTCTTTCAGGCAAGGGCTGAATTGGGCTTCTTTTGCTCAGGCTACTGATCTTAAGAAGAGGTTGTTATTTACGATTTTGGCGCTTTTAGTCTATCGCGTTGGAACCTATGTCCCGCTGCCTGGGGTAAACCCAGAGATTATATCCGAGATTGGTCGCAGGAACATGGGTGGAATCCTCGGCATGTTCGACATGTTTTCTGGCGGCGCTTTGGGGCGTATGACAGTTTTTGCCTTAAACATTGTGCCCTATATATCTGCCAGCATCATTATACAGCTCTTTACGGTTATTTCTCCGACTCTTGAAGCTATGAAAAAAGAGGGGGAGGTTGGCCGCCGCAAGCTTAATCAATACACGCGCTATTTGACGGTTGGTATCGCTAGCGTTCAGGCTTATGGTCTGTCAATCGGGCTTATGAGCATGTCTTCCGGTGCACAAACAGTTACCACCATAGGGGCTTTGTTTCCTTTGATAGCGGTTCCAACTTTGGTGGGTGGGACTGTATTTTTGATGTGGCTGGGCGAACAAATTACTTCCAGGGGCATAGGGAACGGCTCTTCCCTTATAATTTTTGCCGGTATCGTTGCAAACTTGCCAAGAGCGCTGATGAATGCGTTAGAGCTTGGCAAAAGCGGCGCTTTATCGCCGGGCGTTATGGTGTTTTTTGTCTTCGTTATTGTTTCTGTTATTGCTCTTGTAGTGTTTGTCGAACGAGCTCAGCGCAGGATAACGGTGCACTATCCTCAACGCCATGTGGCCGTAGGGAAAGGTGATATGGGATCATCTCATTTGCCTTTAAAAATCAATACTTCGGGCGTTATTCCTCCGATATTTGCAAGTTCGCTTTTATTATTGCCTGCTACTTTGGTTGGTTTGGGGGCCGGGTCTGGAGCTGAGTGGGCTCAGACTTTGGCTAGATATTTATCTCATGGACATCCAGTGTACATCACAGTTTATATAGGTCTTTTGGTATTCTTTTCTTTCTTTTACACTGCGGTTGTGTTTAATCCGGATGAAGTTGCTGATAATCTTCGGAAATCGGGTGGATTTATACCAGGAATCAGGCCGGGAGAATTTACTTCGAAGTACCTGTACTTTGTTTTAGAGCGCTTAACTGTAATCGGGGCGATATACCTGTCGTTTATATGTATATTACCGGAGCTGCTTATCGCAAAACTATCGGTGCCATTTTTCTTTGGTGGAACCAACATATTGATTGTTGTCAGCGTGACCATAGATACAATCTCGCAGATTTATACTCACCTGCTGGCCCATCAATACAAAGGGGTGTTGAGGAAGGCTAAATCTCGCGGAGTAATAAAGTAATGGGCAGTGATCTGTATCCAGTTGTTGCTCTGTTTGGGGCTCCGGGCGCCGGTAAGGGCACGCAGTCGGCGTTGTTGGTAGAAAGGCTTAAGTTTAAGCACTTTTCAGTCGGCGATTTGCTTAGGGCAGAAGTTGCAAAAGGCAGCAGTATCGGCGATCTTGCTTCTTCCTATATGAACCAGGGGAAGTTTGTACCCGATTATGTTGTTAATGATGTTGTTAAAGCTTATTTTCTTGAAAATAAAGAGGATAAAGTCATTTTGGACGGTTTCCCAAGAACGGTTGGGCAGGCCAAGGAATTGCGTACTTTATTAAAACTTTTCCCTCAAATTCGCTTTTGTGCGATTCAGATTGATCTAAGTCCAAGCGAAATTAAAGAGCGTATAAAAAGTCGTTTTATGTGCGCTGGCTGTCAGACCATTTATAGCAAAGAGGATTTTAAATCGCAGTTCGTTTGCTCAAAATGCAATTCAAACGAAGTGACAGTTAGGAAGGACGACGCCGAAGAGGTTGTGCAAACTAGAATTGACGAGTATCAAACAAATGTGTCGGATTTGCTTGACTTTTACAAGTCGGGAGGCATACTGTCCGTTGTTGATGGCTCTGGTTCTGCGGAGTCGGTTTACAAAAAGATCAGCTCTGTTGTTGACGGGGCGTTGGGATTTAGTTTGGGGAGAAGCTAGCCGTGGCTCGTATATCAGGCGTTGATTTACCAAGCAAAAAGCGTGTTGAGATAGCCTTGGCTTACCTTTACGGAATTGGTTTTACCAGGGCTAAGTATATTTGTCAGAAGTTAAATATTGCTCCTGAGACGCGTATCTTTCAGCTTAATGAAGATCAGGTTTCGAGAATACGCGGGGTAATTGATTCAGAGTTTCATGTCGAGGGAGACCTTAGGCGCGAAGTTTCTATGAACATTAAGAGGCTGCTAGATCTTGGATGCTACAGAGGGCTGCGTCATAGAAAAAAACTGCCGGTACATGGACAGAGGACGCATACTAATGCCCGTACTAGGAAGGGACGCGCGATTGCCATAGCGGGTAAAAAGAAAGTTACTAGATAGGTTATTGTCAAGAGAGTTATTATATGGCTTATAAAGCCGGACAGAGCGTCAGAAAAAAGGACAGGAAGAACATCGTCGCCGCGGTTGCTCATGTGCAAGCCTCTTTTAATAACACGATGATAACGATTACAGACATGCGTGGTGATACGGTTGCATGGTCGTCAGCTGGTAATGCCGGATTTAAAGGAGCCCGTAAATCGACGCCTTATGCGGCCCAATTGGCAGCAGAGAAAGTCGGCAACCTGGCTAAAGAGTTCGGTATAAAAACGCTTGATGTGGAAATTTGTGGTCCTGGATCCGGGCGAGAGTCAGCCTTGAGGGCTTTACAGGCGGTAGGGTTTGCGATCAATTCGATAAAAGACGTTACCCCTATACCTCATAACGGTTGTCGTCCACCAAAGCGCAGGCGAGTCTAGCATTCTTTTTGGAGAAAATGTTTTATGATTAATAAGCATTGGGAGAGCCTTATTCGTCCCTATAAAATGCAAACCTCAGAGATAGAGGGTCAAGGCGATAGAGTTGGGTCTGTTGTAGCGGAACCCATGGAAAGGGGTTTTGGGTTAACTTTGGGTAATGCGCTTAGGCGTGTGTTGCTGTCGTCTTTGTCTGGCGCTGCGGTGATCTCAATCAAAATAGATGGCGTTTTGCACGAGTTCTCCACGATTCCAGGGGTTATTGAGGACGTTACAGATATCGTGTTGAACGTAAAATCTATGGCCGTAACTATGGACGGAACATCTGAGAAGAAGATTAAACTATCGGCGAAAGGTCCGTGTAAGGTGACGGCCGGTATGTTCGAAACTGGGTATGGCGTTAAAATCCTAGATCCAGATCATCATATATGCACCGTTGGCGAGGGCGGGCAGTTCTCTATGGAAGCGACCATCGCGTCGGGCAGAGGATATGTGCCGGCCAATGAGAATAAATCAGAAGATATGCCCATTGGGCATATAGCCGTTGATGCTTTGTACAGTCCTGTCAAAAGAGTTGTTTATAAAGTGGAAAACGCTCGTGTTGGACAGGTAACCGATTATGATCGGTTGATCATGAAGGTTGAGACTAATGGCTCGATCAAACCAATTGATGCGGTCGCGGTTGCGGCAAGGATTCTTCAAGATCAACTGAAGCGATTTGTTAACTTTAACGATCCTCTAATCGATGATCGAGAGGAAAAGCCCGCTGAAGATCGGCTTAATCCGAATTTGCTGCGTTTGATTGATGAGTTAGAGCTTTCTGTCCGGTCTATGAATTGTCTAAAAAGCGACAATGTCGTATACATAGGCGATTTGGTACATAAGACAGAAAGCGAGATGTTAAAGACGCCTAACTTTGGCCGCAAATCGCTAAATGAGATAAAAGACACTCTTTCGCAGATGGGGCTGTACCTTGGTATGCAAGTGCCTGGCTGGCCTCCTGAAAATATCGAAGAAGCAGTTAAGAAGTCTAGTAGTGGTTATTAGGTTGTAGGGGCATTTGTTATGCGACATGGCATAAGTGGAAGAAAGTTTAATCGCAAGGTCGCTCATAACAAAGCGTTGCTGATTAATTTGGCCAAATCTTTGATCAAATACGAGCAGATCGTTACTACTTTACCTAAAGCTAAGGAGCTGCGGCCTTTGGTTGAAAAAGCTATTACTCTTGGGAAAAGGGGCGGCCTACAAAAGCGCCGTCAGACAATTTCTTTGCTTGGGGACAACGATCTGGTTGTTAAGATTATGGGCCCTTTATCCGAGCGATATAACAGCAGAGCGGGCGGATATGCTAGGATACTGCACAATGGCTTTCGCAAGGGGGATCGTGCTCCCATGGCAGTGATCGAACTCATTGGCAGAGATGAAAGCGCGAAGGCGTCTGCTGTACAAGCTGATAGCTCTGTTACAATTGCCGCTGAAAAAGAGTAGCTCTATTTTGACTGTTTTTTAGACTAAAGCGATGTGTTTTTTAACTAAAATCAGGAAAGGTTTCGTAATTGCCTGCATGATGCCGTTTGTGGCTATTTTGAGGTTAATACGTCCCTGGTTATGGATTAAGTTCTACAGAGTAAAACAAGATCGTATCGGCAACCAGACGATGGAATTTGCAGTTTGCCAAACTGAATTAGCGCATCGATTTATGCCAAAAACTGATAAATGTCGAGAATTAATTGTCTTTTACGCTGGTGTTGAAGAGAATGGGAAGTACGTTGCAAATAAATTCTTACTTAAATTAATAAAAAGAGAAAAAATGTCCGCACGTTTCTCGTGGTTGCTTACCAAATTTTGCAATTACCTGAGAGATTTTCATGAAGTATTTGGGGGGGGCGGCTTCATTCTATCTTACCCTGATGCATTTTTAGCAAGTGAGAGTGAATTTGCTTTTGTTAAGTATCCACCCTTGTTTAGGTTGCGTAGCAGTGACGTTAAAAAAGGAGAATACGAGCTAGAGAAATTCTTTAGATGTGGCAGAGATGCCCAGATAGTTACGTTTTTTAACAGAGATTCAGCTTATGTTGAGTCGCTAAAGGATATTTTCGGTGATAACGCTAAACATGCTGCATATTGCCATTCTAACAGAAATTCTTCGATTCGAAATCTTCATGAGGCAATGATTTTAATGTCGAAGAAGTATTTTTGCTTCCGTATGGGCAAATTTGTCTTGGAGCCACTCGGTTTGAAACAAGACAACTTAGTTGATTATGCCACATCAGAATATAGAAGCGATTTTTTGGATATTTATATTTTTGCAAAGAGCAGATTTTACATCGGAGATGAATCTGGAATCAATATAGTACCTTGCATTTTTAGAAAAAGTATAGGGCTAATAAACGGACAGATTAGCGAATGTTTTGCAGCACTATACGGGGGCGATACGCGTAAATCGTTACCACGTCACTTGATTGGTCAGACATTGATTCCCCAAAAATATTATTCTACAAAGAGGGATAGATTGTTAAATTTGTCTGAAATTGTGGCTTTGGCCGCATCTTATGAAAATGCTACCTTGCTGATGACGAGTTGCGACAAATATGGCTTTAAATTAATAAAAAACACCCCTCAGGAAATACTGGATTTGACGTTAGAGGTTGAGAAGAAGGCTAATGATGAGTGGGAAGAGGACTATGACCACTTTAAGCGTGAAGATGAGTTTTGGAAGATTATGGGCGCTCCGTATAAAAGTAAAGATAGATTCCTCTTCCCAAGAATTGGCAATCAGTATTTAAAAGAAAATGAGTGGTTATTGCAATAAAAATGGAGAGGGCGCTCTGTTTTCTAAGATCTTTTTGCGAGAACTCGTCCAGGTGATCGATAAAATTGACGTGTCTGCTGTAGAGACGCTAGTCGGTGAATTGCTGAGTTTGCGGGAACGTGGCGGAAGATTATTTGTCCTTGGCGTTGGGGGAAGTGCCGCAAGCGCATCGCATGCCGTATGTGACTTTAGGAAATTATGCGATATAGAAGCCTATGCTGCTACGGATAACATTGTTGAGCTTAGCGCTAGGATAAACGATGAGGGTTGGAACAGCGTTTTTTGCGAATGGCTTAAGGTCAGTAAATTATCCGCTAGAGACGCCTTACTTATATTTTCAGTAGGCGGTGGATCATTAGAGAAGAATGTTAGCGTTAATTTAATTCAAGCTGTTGATTTAGCCAAGGGAATAGGCGCTAAAGTATTTGGGGTGGTAGGCAGAGACGGTGGCTATACCAAAGCCAGAGGAGATTGTGTAGTACTAGTTCCGGATACAAACTCCGGCATGGTAACGCCTTACACGGAGGCGTGTCACGGTATTATATGGCATTGTCTTGTAAGTCACCCAAAACTACAGTTGAACAAAACTAAGTGGTAAAGATCATGTTTGTTACTTCTTTTCGCACCACAATCAAGTTTTAGGGGTGCAGAAGCGGTTAAGGTTGGTTTTCTATTGGAAACATTTTTTTTATTTAGCGAACAGCATACCAGTGCCAGGGATGGTGACGTTAGTGGGGCGTTGTCC
>JAIRYS010000017.1 GCA_031267535.1 Holosporales bacterium
AATATAGCATTTTTAGATAGAGTTTGGCAGAATTAATGAGCAAATCTGCTTTCCTCGGTTCAGAAAAAGTAATTAGTTAGCCCGAAATAATCGCACGATCTTTACTCGATTCGACCCGAAATGACCCCCTCCCCACCTACAGCTCTGCAGAGTGGAGCGGGGGATCTTGTGCGGTTACGTTGATGGAAGTTGGCGTCAACTCTCTATTTTAAGCTGACGCCAGGTTTGCTTGAGCTTAATATCTGGTAATCACAACCCTAGCTCCGCTAGGAATAGCATCTCCTCTTATACTTAGTCGAAAGCCTGATCAAATTCTACGCGGTTTACTCTGGTGAGCTCCTCAAAACACTCACTGCCAATCGTTTCTACAGTAGCCGGAAGGCGTATAGATCTCAGTGAAAGGCAACGAGAAAAGGCTCGAGATCTGATCTCTCTCAAGTGCGAGTCGGGCTCAAGCGTTATATTGCTCAGTGCTTCACAACAAGAAAAACACCATACTCCGAGAGTCTGTAAACTGGACGGGATACACATCGATTCCAGTGAACGGCAGAAAGCAAAGGTACGAAATCCGATCCCTGTCAATTGCGAATCGGGCTCAAACGTTACACTGCTCAGCGCTACACAACGATAAAAACACTCTCCTTCTATAGTCTGTACACTGCGCGGAATGCATATAGATCTCAGTGAACAACCGGCAAAGGCACCAAGTTCGATCCCTGTCAATTGCGAATCGGGCTCAAACGTTATTCTGCTCAGTGTTCCACAATCAGAAAAACTCGCTTCTCCGAGAGTCTGTACACCGGACGGAATGCATATAGACGCCAGTGAAGAACAACCAAAAAAGGTATAAGGTTCGAGCGCCTTCAATCGCGAGCTAGGCTCAAAGGCTACTGCGCTCAATGATCTACAACGATAAAAACATGCTTCTCCGATCTCATTTACACTGGACGGAATGCGTATAGATTCCAGTGACAAGCAGTGATAAAAGGCACGAGGTCCGATCGTTGTCAAGTGCGATTCGGACTCAAAGGCTACGGCTCTCAGTGATTCACAACCAGAAAAACACTCTTCTCCGAGATTCCCTGCACTGTGCGGAATGTATATAGACGCCAGTGAAGAACAATTAGAAAAGGCATAAGGTTCGATCGCTTTCAATCGCGAGCCGGGCTCAAAGACTACGACTCCTAGCCCGCCACAATCAGAAAAACACTCACTGTCAATCGTCTCTATACTGCGCGGAATGCATATATATGCCAGTGAATAACAACCAAAAAAGGTGCGAGATTCGATCGCTTTCAATCGCAAGCCGCCAAAATCTACGGCTCTCAGTTCTCTACAATCAGAAAAACACATTGCGCCGATCTTCGTTACATTGCGCGGAAGGCATATAGATTCCAGTGAAGATCGACTAAAGGCGTCGTCTTTAATCTCTCCCAAGCGCGAGTTGGGCTCAAACGTTATACTGCGCAGTGATTCACAATCAGAAAAACACCCTTCTCCGAGAATCCGTACACTGGACGGAATGCATATAGATCTCAGTGAAAAACAACCAAAAAAGGTATAAGGTTCGAGCGCTCTCAATCGCAGGCCGCCAAAATCTACGACACTCAGTTCTCTACAATCAGAAAAACACCTTTCTCCGATCTTCGTCAATTGCGAGTTGTCCTCAAACATTATAGCGCCCAGTGTTCTACAATCAAAAAAACACATTGCGCCGATCTTCTCTACACTGGACGGAATGAGTATAGATGCCAGTGAAGCACAGAAAGCAAAGGCCTCGTCTTCGATCCCTGTCAAGTGCGAGTTGGACTCAAACGTTATACTGCGCAGTGATTCACAATCAGAAAAACACCCTCTTCCGAGAATCTGTACACCGCGTGGAATGCATATAGATTCCAGTGAAGAACAACCAAAAAAGGCATGAAATCTGATCCTTCTCAATAGCGAGTTGGATTCAAAGGCTACGACACTTAGTGATTTACAACTAGAAAAACACCATCCTCCGATCTCCTCTACACCAGGCGGAATGCGTATAGATCCCAGTGAAGAACAGCCAAAAAAGACATTGTCTTCGATCCTTGTCAATCGCGAGCCGGGCTCAAAGACTACGGCTATTGTTCCGCCATAACCACCAAAACACATGCTGCCGAGATTCAGTACACTGCGCGGAATGCATATAGACGCCAGTGAAGAACAGCCAAAAAAGACATTGTCTTCGATCCTTGTCAAGTGCGATTCGGACTCAAAGGCTACGTTACTCAGTGATTTACATCCCCCAAAACATCCTTCTCCGAGAACACCTATACCGCGCGGAATGCATATAGCTCTCAGTGAAGAACAACCGGAAAAGGCATGACGTCTGACCTCTATCAATGGCGAGTCGGGCGCAAACGTTACACTGACCAGGTATCTACAACCAGAAAAACATTCTTCTTCGAGAATCCGTACACCGCGTGGAATGTCCATAGATTCCAGTGAAGAACAATCAGAAAAGGCGCGAAATTCGATCTTCGTCAATTGCGAGTTGGGTGCAAACGTTACGCTGACTAGGTATCTACAACCAGAAAAACATCCTTCTCCGAGAACACCTACACCGCGCGGAATGCATATAGATCTCAGTGAAGAACAACCAAAAAAGGTACGAGATCCGATCGCTCTCAATTGCGAGCCGGGCTCAAAGACTGCGACGCTCAGCGCTCCACACCCAGAGAAACACCCGTCTCCGAGACTCAGTACACCGCGCGGAATGCATATGGATCTCAGTGAAGATAGATGAAAGGCACGAGGTCCGATCGTTCTCAATCGCGAGTTGGGCCCAAAGGCTACGACTGATAAGCAAAGACGACCTTCGAAACACCGCCCGCTGATATCTTCTATGCTGTCCGCAATAAATACGGATTTAATATCTTCAGCAGCGCCATGAGAGGCTACATAGTCCTCATCGTCTATACTAATATGACTATAATCAGTTGCCAATGAGGGCACATAGGTCTCCCCGTTAAAATGAAATAGCTTTCTAGAAAAGCGACTTACTCTATTAACAGAACTAACGACTTTGTCTCCGTTAAGATCATATTTATAAATAAAAAAGTGGTCTCCACCACTAACGACACTAACGGTTTCGTTTCCTCGGCGAGCATCTCCCCCTGTTCTACGACTGCAATCTGCGATTTCAGTGGTAAGCAACGCAGTTACCGCCGTTGCCATCATCATAACGCTTTTCATATCTATTATTTTAATAATAAGCAATATTAATTGACGTAGCAGTATCACACTAATGTCATTTAAGCAATACTATTTTTGGAATATATTGAATATTTTTTACTAATTAGTCAGTTGACGGGCAGGTATAGTATTTTTAGATAGAGTTTGGCAGAATTAATGAGCAAATCTGCTTTTCCCGGTTCAGAAAAAGTAATTAGTTAGCTCGAAATAATCGCACGATCCTTACTCGATTCGACCCGAAATGACCCCCTCCCCACCTATCTCCTGCAGAGCGGCTAGAAATTAAAACATTGTAAATTCAGTAATTTTAGAAATACTGCCCACAGATTCTAAAGCGATTGCAGTTTTTTTGCGAAACTCGAATACTTTTTTCATGAACTTCTTCACTTTGCTTCGGAGTAACCCCCTGATGAATGCCTAAAGATGTGAACGACAGCCTTATTTAGACTTGGCTTAAAGCTGATTCTTTTTGGATCCATCGCAAATGGCCCATTACAAGCCGCAAACTGGCGTCCCCTAGGGGAGTCGAACCCCTGTTGCCGCCGTGAGAGGGCGACGTCCTGGACCACTAGACGAAGGGGACAGCAGGGCTGAGTCTATACAAATCTGGCCGCAACATCAAGGGCCGCCATCATGGTATGCAGATGTGGCTTATAAGTAACATCTGAATCTTTGTGAATAATACAAGGCCAGAGATGGTTAAACATTATGCATTTTTGTTGTATAGATTTGTATAGTGAGGCGGCAGTTTGCGGAAGTAAATGGCAAAAGATGATTTAATTGAATTTGCGGGCGAAGTGACAGAGGTTCTGCCTAACACCATGTTTCGGGTGAAGCTGGAAAACGGTCATACGATATTGGCACATGCTTCCGGACGCATGAGAAAGAACAGAATACGAGTACTGGCAGGCGATAAAGTTCAAGTAGAAATGACCCCTTACGACCTTACAAAAGGCAGAATAATATTTAGGGAAAAGTAGTAAATACTAGGTTAGGCTTACCTTAAGCTTTTATGATTGCAAAGGGAGCGTGGTGGATGTTGAGTTGAGAGAGTAGTTTTGAGCTTTTTTTCGTGAGATCAAAGATCTGCGGCGATACTTCTCTGATGATAATTCTAAAGCGCGCAGGATAACCTTTTATGCGGAAGGCGCTTCTTATTACAGATATTTCGAAGGATACATAAACCATATTTTAGGTGGCTCAGCCCATGATATATGCTACGTAACCTCTGATGCTAACGACCCGATATTCAAAGACCAAAACCCGCGCTTAAAGAAATTTTATTCTAATTTGCTGTATCCCTTTGTTGCCAAATTTACAGACGCAAGGTGCTTGGTTTACACGATGGAAGCCTTGCACAATTACCATATAAAACGCTCAATCAAGCCCGGCGTTGAACACATTTTTACATTTCACGGCTCGTACTCGACCTTTATGGTACACGTAAAAGAGGCGTTTGATTACTACGATACTATTTCCTGCGTAGGCGGCTATCAAAAGAACGAAATCAAAGTAAGAGAGCAGATGTATTCGCTGCGTCCAAAGAATATTGTGGAGGTTGGGTATCCTTATTTTGATACTTTGGCTTCGAAGTATGCTGAAGAAAAAGCCGAAGATAACACTGTTCTAATAGCTCCGTCGTGGCATGATGGGAATATTTTTGAGACATGCATAATCTCCGTCGTTGAGAATCTTATAAAAAGTGGTTTTAAAGTCATTGCACGGCCGCATGACGAGTTTCTTAAACGAAACCCCAAGGCGGTTTATAAAGTAGGCGGTTACTTCAAAGGCAGATCGCATTTCCTACTAGACTTAGATATGCGCAGCAGCGACAGCATTAATCGATCTGCCTTATTGATTACAGATTGGTCTGGAATATCCTTTGAATGGAGCTTGGTCAAAGAGAGGCCTGCGCTCTACGTAAATACGCCTCCTAAGATAAAAAACAAAGATTATGCGGAATTGGGAATCGTTCCCGTGGAGATTCAAACGCGGAATATTATAGGCAAAAGTATAGACATTGAGCATCTTGACAAAATCGGAGAGTGCGCGCGCAACCTACTTATAAACAAGGCTAAATACATTGAGGCAATAAGAAAATTCAGAAAACAAAACTTTTACAACTGGGGCAGCGCGGCGAAAGTAGGAGGGGAATATATTTTGAGCGCCTTAAGAGAAAATAAGGCTTCTATTTAACTCCAAGTACTCTTCTAATGGTATCCAACTGCGGTGATAGTTTTTCATGAATATGTCGCTTATAGCTTGGTACTTTTGTTTGTCTAAAATACCAACAACCTTGTCCTCAAAAGACAAAAATTTTTCTACCCCCCCCCCCCCCCCCTCTCATTAGCAATAAATAACTCCAACCAGATCCGATTATTGCCTGGCGTTACTTTTGATGTTTCTGTATTAACATATATTTCCTTATTGGGTAAATAGGCGCGATATCCGTCCAAAAAATTTTTAAATTTGAAGTAGCGCACCGCTTTCCCTGTTCCAATCGTTACGATTTGATTATCGTCTAGTGAAAAAGAATAATCAAAGTATGCGCATTTCGAAGGTATAATGAAATCATACAATTGATCTATGGCACGTATTGCATATAAAAGAGTTACGCCTTTTGAGTAAAATACGTCATAGACACTTGGCAACACTTGTTTGTCCGATGAGGTTATAACCGCACGCTTGCTGTAAAATACCTTGGCTAACTCGTTAAACGCTTCCGAGATATCCAACCCGATCCAACTAACTTGATCAAGATCTACAACTTTGTCTTCAACAAGTAATAATGCCAATAACATGCAATCAATGCAACCAAAGAGGGTTTGACCTAATTCAAAAAAGCTAAGCTTATTACTTTGGTCGCTCGCGGAGTGCAAAGCGGCGATCTTGCCCAATCCTAGACACAATTCGTTTTTGTGATGCACTCCTTTAAAGCTTTCGATAAATGCTGCAAAATTGCCTTCCCTAAACAATTTTTGCATTTTTCTTATGGTTAAAATATCGTTTGCATAGCGAGCCAGCATAAACCAATCGTAGGCCGTTTGATGCAACTTGAAGTCATAAACAGTTTTCTTGACATTAATCGGGTCAATGGATCCAAACTCTAAGTACGTTAGACTATCAATATCTTTATCGGTTCCGTAAAAGTCACCGTTCATACGTAATCTCACCCATTCATCGTATTATTTAGCATTGCAACGTGTTTTAGTACAGGATGTATAATGAAGTATGGTAGATGTTTGCTTCTTACGTTCTGCTTGGCTGTCGATGTATCCTTATCTAGCTGTTTTACAGCGTCAACCAACGTTAAGCCTCTTATCTCGGGATCAAAGACATAGTCAAAATCCACCCCTTTCATCAAATCAAATTCTTTTGTTAGTACAACCGGTCCTTCATCAATCTTTTCGCTGAAGAAAAACGCCGACACCCCCGCTTTCTTTTCAGCCAATGCAGAGTAATAAATTGTCGTACTGCCTCTAAAGTAAGGGACTATCCCCGGATGTACATGCAGAATGGGTACGCCTTGCGATAAAACTTCTTTCTTTAAAATTTGGCCGCCAGCTCCTCCAAAAATCAAAAAATTGCCGTGGATATTTTTTATTTTCTCGATCGTATCTTGATCGTTGATATTCTGCGTTTTGCAGTTAATTACATCAAGGCGGTGTTTTTTTATAGTAGCAGAAACAGGTTCTAAAAAATCAAATCCTACTCCTTTTGGGGAGATTAGGTACTCGGGCGGAACCCATTCTCCTGGTGTAAGCAGAACTTGGTTTGGGATCAGGTCGCTGCCGCACAGATGCTGGATATATGATCTGGCTCTGGCCGAGTCAGACAAAAGTATGGCAAAATCAATCATGAGATCGGAAATCTCTAACGTACTTTAGCTCTTTATTTACGATCTTTTCTAGCATCAAAACATCTGCGCCATTCAGATTACCTTGAGACGATATAATATCGTTACATTTCAGCAATGCGTTCAAGAAAGATAAATGTCTGGTTTTTTCGTAGGCGAGACAACAGCAATAAGAAAACGCCGCATACAGGTTTAAATTATCGCAAACGGCGCCCTCTAAAGGGCGAAAATTTTCGTCCACTAAGTCATAAATTCTTTTTGTTACTTCAAATCTTTTTAACATCAAAGCAAAACCGGCGTCTGGGTATATTTCAACATCCGGATAGCAGTCTGAAAAATCCTTTAAAAAAGCTAAAGTTCCGATGGGATCAGCGCCAAAGCAATTGCCTACGCAATCTAATTTTTCCAGATCGCACAAAAAGCCTGACCTTTGCTTGAAATAGCTTTCCAGAAATTCTTCTCCGTAATAACGCGAATACTGGTAGTTCTCTTTGTCCTTCAGCAAGTCGCGCTTGGTATAGCCGTACTCCAAATCTATATCTCCACTATATATTGGGACGAGATTTTGCCGCTGAGCCTCGCTTCGCTTATAACTTCATAATCTGTAACGGTATCAAATTCTAACCAGTGTCCGCTTGAGACGACAGCACGAACTTTGTTTCCGTTCGATATAATTTCCGCCAGCAGGTCAGTCATATATCCATTCCTAAAATCTTTTCCGGATTGCGGCCACGCAAGGCCATTCCTTCTTTTGTAGCTTTCACAAGCTACATCAAGACCACGTTTAGTAAATTTCAAAAGTCCTATATATCTGTACTTCAGCCCGATTGAAGAGTGCGTTTCATTACCTATTTCCATCACCAGCAGCTCGTCGTCCGTAGACAAAGTTTCCAGGTCTTTCTCGGTACTGCAATATCTCAATTTCCACAGCTTGCGCCAATCACAGTCAACCGCAACGCCGATGTCATCAGCACAAGAGCAAAGATTTTTAGCAAGTTCGGGAGTGTATACAATATCAGCGTATGACACTATAAGATCATCGGTGAAAAATTCACACGCACACATCAGCGACTCAATCATATTGGTGCAAGCGAAATTTGCATTGTGAAAGTAACTAACGTTCGCGAATGTTATTTTCTCACTTTTATGTCCTGTAACTATTGCAATATCACTGACGCCGATTGCATGTAAGGCGTCAATTTGATGCTCTAACAAAGGTTTGCCGTCAAAAATAAGCATACCTTTGGGTATATCGCGGGTATATTTTCCCATACGGCTTCCGGTCCCGGCAGCTAGTATTACTGCCTTCATTCAAGCCTTCCCAAAATAAAATCCTCTACGATTTTTGTAGAGATATGCTTGGAGTTCGGATCTTGAAACTTCCTTTCAGGATGCCATTGGAGCCCTAAGATTTTATCTCCACAAAACGCTTCGACAATTTTGTTTTCAACATCCAGCGCCAATGGCGCAAGGCCTTTTGCCAAATCATCGACATAAACGCCGTCGTCGTGAAAATTATTAACCAAGATTGCTTGGCTATTATCTAGCCTAACTTCATGATCTACGCCTATAGGCCTTGCAATCTTCAAATCAGACAGGCTGGATATTCGTCCGCCCAGCAGTACGTTTATATGCTGCATTCCTCTGCATATACCGATCACCGGAACTTGTTGTGCTACTGCAGAAAGAAACAAGGCCTTTTCCACTGTATCTCTTTCATCTTGGGCGTAGCGATCAGATGTTTCGCCAAAGCGCGTGGGATCCAGGCTGCCGCCCCCTGTCAAGATAACCAAATCATGCTTATCTGTGATTGGAGGTTGAAAATTCGACTGAATCAACAGATCTATGCCCAATCTTCTAAAAAAAATAACATATTCGGATTCCAGCAGATCGCACTCTATACCGCGCGGATCAAGATATTGACGCTGAGTTATAATCGCTTTCATTGTCATAGATTTCCGATATACGGCCGTTTTTGCAGTCTAGCTCTATCCATCGCATGTTCCGGACTTCGTTATATATCTTTTCGCCGCAACCGATTGCCGCCGGCAGGCCAAATTCGTTACATCTGATCGCCATATGCGACGCAGCTCCGCCATATTTAGTTACCAACGCCATTATGTTTTTGGCAAAAATCCAATCAAACCCAGGATCTGCCCTTTCAAGCAATACTATTTTATCCGTCAGCTCTGGGGCTTGGCTGTTACAAGTCAGCTCTATAACGTTGCCGCACGTAATTTTATCAGTGATAAAATTGGGTCGTCTGGCTGTAATTTCAACAACAGTTAAATCATCCTTATTAAAGATGACGTCTGGTAAAATGAGCTTAGAGTTGACACTATAGGCCTGTTTCCTTCCGGATATAACTGCGTGCCAAAATTCCTTTAATGTCGCAACCACGTCGTAGTTGCTAAACGATAAGACGTCGCCGACTGTCAGAAATGACAATTCCTCTCTTGTGAAGCCGAGTTCGTCGCCAACTGTTGCCAATATTTCAATCGCTAGGCTTAGGGATTTTGTGAATTCAAACTTAAAAAACTCCCTCTGCTCGAAAGCAGACTTCAAAAACAATATAAATTGATCTGGACGCCAGGTAAAACCTATTGCGTTCAATGCTTTGCCAACAATTCCTTCGTCTAAGCCGATAACGCTATCTGTATTTTGGCTGCAATTGACTTTAAAAGGCGCTTTAAAATCCATTTTTGAATAGGGCAGCGTCGTAATGTCATACGTTCCAGAACGCAGATGGCCATACTTTTTATTAAAATCTTCGATCGATAATTGGCCAGATAAAAGTTTGTTCAAATCATAAGAAAAATCAGAAGCAATGGTTCTGACAGATTGCATAAAGCCGCTCATGTTTTCAGATGAAAAATATCCGGCCGATACTAAAGATCGACAGAAAGACTTGGCAATAAAAGCATACCTTGCTTGTCTTGAGAATTGCGGAGCGCCATAAAGTTTTATAGCAGAAATCAATTCACTAAAACAATTCAGCGAATTTCTGTGTCCGGTATTTTGACATTTGTCGGCTACATCTTTTCTAATACCATCAAGTTTTTCTAGATCTTTTGCATCTGAAGACAGCATGCAATTAAAGTTACTTACCGCATTTGACGTTAGTTTCCGCAAAGATTTTCTTAGCGTTGAGAAAGCCCCCCCCTCAAGCTCTTTGAGTCGCTTATCAGTGTCGAAATCAAAGCAGCTTAGGACAATCTCGAACTCTATTTTATCATGCGATGTTGGGTCTTGTTGAAGCCTTTGTCTGTATAAGTCTACTAGTCTGTTGGCAGCGTTGTCATCAATATCGCTGGGTATTAGGTTTTGAAGGAGTAATCGACCGAAATATACGGCTTATTGCCCAATTTATACATAAGATCGCGGGCCACCGCCTTGTACCCCATGGGTATTAACCCGCCATTCCACGCGCTACTGGTTATTATTTCCCTGTAAAGCGAAAAATCCAGCGGCTTCGGATTAACGCCGATTATCTCCGCAGGGTTCCAAAATGCCATATCAGATAAAATCATATGTCCGCGCCGATGCTTGCACAGTAATCCTTCGTAGCCTTTCTGTACTTCGCTAACTGCATCTAGGACATACACGTCGTTCTCTTTTATTTTAAACCTGTAGCTAGTTGTTACTGGACGTACTTGGAAAATGACAACTTGACCGGCTTGAGTTATCGCGAACTCTACATCAAGTACAATGCCGTTCAATATACGCTCTATTTCCCGCACTGACGCTAACAAAAAACGCCACTTAGGCTTAAGCGTTTTTAAATTTGCGTTACGCAGGATATAGACACTTTTTGCGCGCTTTCTTCCGGAGGTTACCGAATCTGAACAACCGTCGTCATCATATTCCACCATGTAATAGGGGACATTGTTCTTAATATCTCTAGTGAAAATTACGCCGGCCAGCGCTATGTTTTCAGTTTGAGGTTGAATCAATACTTGTTCGTCTTGACCATCAGCGTATTTGCTATACGAATTAAACACTGCGCTTATTGCGCGATTAATTTCATCTGTGTTGCCAGGGTCTACATTAAGTATGCTGGCAAAGCGACCGGCGTTGGACTTATCAAAGCAGTCTTCGGCTGATGATGAAGAGCGCACGACTATGTACCGTCCCGTTGAACTGAATTTACTTTTTACAGAGTCAAGCGTCTTACTTCGGTTGTTTAAGAACTGACCACGTGTAACAATTAATATTTCTTCAATTTTTGACTTTTTAAGCTTTAATTTAAGATTCAGTAAAGTGTTGGCTTTAGATGAAACAATCGTTTTCATTTTATATCTAGGAAGAGCAGAGATGTTTGTCTTTTCCGCTATTTTTTCAGGAGAAAGCCTGTCGTCGTATCTGAGTAATTTAGTTTGGACGTTAATTTCATGCAGAAAGTCTTCATTTGGCAGCAAGCCCCAACTTTCTTCTTTAAACAGCGTTATTTGCGCATCAGGATAGGTATCACGAATCTTTTTTAAATTTTGGTATGGGTCAAATGTGGACTGAGGCATGATCTCGTCAATCAAAAAGATACAACTCAGCGTTTCTTTCCTTTGTTCAAAAGGGGAAATTAAAGTTCCTTTCCACTCAATTACTGATTTATCCTCGATAAGCCCAAAGATATGCCGATCGCAAAATGCCCTTGCCTGCTTCAAGGCCTTTATATGCCCCGCATGCAACAAATCAATCATGCCAAAACTGTACGATATTTTCATGCTGAGCTGTTAGCCATGATCCAACACCAGGCCGGATACTAACACATCTACAGGCCTGCGGCACGCATGCAAAACGCGCCCAGCGCCTTAGATTATGAAAGCCGGTTGCTTGCCTTGAGGCTATTAAGACCTTATGACGCCCTGGGCCTCAGCTATAGCGTCTTTGCGTTCGTTCACCTTACGCACAAAGTCAAAGGTGAAGAAATACCTCTGTATATGGTGCGTAATGAAAAATGCCAAACCATTAGCCGCCATCGATATAGGAATCGAGATCCAGAAAGACATATCGCTGGCAAACAACTTGATGCAAGCAGTCACAAAAAGTCCAACAACGCCGCCAACAACGAAGGACAAAGGAGTTGTCACAAACCCAAATAACCCTGCGTAAAGCGGTATTACGACGACAGGCCCCCAAAATCCACAAAAGTTAATGATAAGCTCAACCACCCTTAGATTTAGCGTAGCGACAAGCAGCGCCAGTCCACCTATGACGAAAGAAGAGAGTTTGAGCATTTGTAGCTTGTGCCTCTGATAAAATTTGCTGTTTATCATTACACCGAATGTATCATACATAAGCGATGATGCAGCAACGTTCACATAGGAGTCGGCCGTGGACATCAGCACGGCAAACACCCCCGCAATTGCCAATCCCTTGACTCCACACGGCAATCCATAATCAATCATAACAGGGTAAGCTAAGTTGGGGACTATTCCAGGATAGCATACAAAAACTACCGCCCCTGTGATCGCTGCAAAAAAATACAATGCCGGCATAACAAATACCAGAATTTTGAAAGGTTTCCTGATACCAAATCCCGGGCCATTCATAAGCATTCTTTGACTCATAGCCGGATCTAAGAAAGGTATTCCCAATACTATAAATATACACAGATCTGTGATTATCTCACTGGTTGGTATCACAAAATAGTCCGCGGGAAGCTTAGCCAATAACCCGCTGTATCCTCCTACGGAACCTAGAGTAATGGAATAAACTAATGGAATTGCCACTATCAAAACCAGAAACTGCACAACGTCCGTGAAGGCAACAGACTTAATACCACCCATAGTTGTATAGAGCACAACCGCTCCACCGCCAACTATAATTCCAAGCATTTTAGAGTCAAAGAAATACTCAGAGATATATCCCATGCACTTCACCTGAGCGCTCACGAAACCAATGGATAGCACTAAGCCTAGCACGCCAGTCGCTATCTTTCCGGGCATTCCAAACATGGCATGCATAACATCCCCAACGGTGTAGGCGCGCGAAAACTTAGCAACTTTTGGCGCCATCAAAGACATTATCAAAAAGCTAGCCGGCGAAGATAACACACTCGGGATTATATAATTCAAACCAGAAATATAAACTTCAGTTGCCGTACCAAGTACCCCCTCGCCAGTTAACCAAGTTGCACATATTGTCATCAGCAAAACGGCTACTGAAAAGTTTTTACTACCAACTAAATAATCTTTAACGGTTGAAGTTTTCCTTCCGTAAAGCATTCCTACTATCATCGTGGCAATCAAATAAGCGGCAATTATAGAAGAATCTAGCCAATGTATGTTCATTAAACATTACCATCAATTAACAACCTTTCAGGAAAGGTTAACAAAATATTATCAAGTGTGTAAACCTTCTAAATTAAAAAAATATACTCAAGATAATTACTAAACATGCTTGGCAAACACCTCGCAAGCGCAACTGGCCCAGCGAGTGATAGAACCCGCCCCAAGAAAAATCAATATGTCGTCATTAGCTAACTTTTTAGCCATTTTGTCGGCCAGATCGTCGATATCAACAACTAACTCGCCTGTACCGGCCGATTTTATTAGATTTTCGCTGTCTACGCCGTCAATTTTAGTTTCCCCAGCCGAATATACTGGCGTGACAAAAGTTTTGTCTGCCAAGAACAGGGCTTGCTTAAATCCATCCCACAAACTGCTAAGTCTGGTATACCTATGGGGTTGAATTACCGCGTATACATTACCGCGACAAATTTCCTTAGCAGCGGTTAGCGCTGCCTTAATTTCATTTGGATGATGGCCATAATCATCAATAATTTTTGCGCCGTTGAAGGTTCCTGCCAGGGTAAAACGTCGCTTAACACCAGAAAATGTGGACAAAGCCTCGACGGCGGTTGCAGCTGGTATGCCAAGCTCAAGAGCAACCGCCAGTGCAACCAGTGAATTCTGAGCATTATGTCGCCCAACCAACGGTATGTGTACCTTTTGTCCTTCAAAAGCCTGCGCTTCGGGAAAGGTTTTCTTGATGAAGTCTGATAAAGCGACCTCGAAACTAGAACCTTCTTCCAAGATTGATACATTAACTGCACGAATGTCGGCCTGGGGGGACAAGCCATAAGTTATTACTCTTTTATCGTGTATGCCTTTGGCGATTTCTGCAGCTTCTGGATCGTCCACGCATATTATCGCGACACCATAGAAAGGAACATTGGATGCAAAGTTAATAAACGCTTGGCGAATGTTCTCCATACAGCAAAAGTGGTCCATATGCTCTTTGTCTAGGTTGGTAATAACCACAATCGTGGCAGGTAATTTAGAGAATGTACCGTCCGATTCATCTGCCTCGGCCACAACCCAACGCCCCTGACCAATCTTTGCATTTGTTCCATAGGAGTTAATTATTCCGCCGTTAATTATGGTTGGGTCAAACATGGCTTTCTCAAGCGCTGCGCCAACCATTGACGTGGTGGTTGTCTTACCGTGGGCTCCGGCTATGGCAATCGAATGTTTAAATTTCATCAACTCAGCCAACATTTCGGCCCGCTTGATAATCGGTATTTTCAGTCGTCTGGCTTCTTTTATTTCAACGTTTTCCGGTGATACCGCCGAAGACACAACAACAACTCCGCAGTAATGCACGTTGCGGGCGTCATGAGTATATTCAATAAGAACCCCAAGCTTCGACAGTCGCTCTGTGTTATTGTTTTTAGCTATATCGCTGCCTTTGACCTTATATCCAAGGTTATGCAAAGCCTCTGCTATGCCGCTCATTCCAATGCCGCCAATGCCGACAAAGTGAATCGGCTTCAAAGTCGCGGCAAAGTCTTTCATCTGATTCATTGCGTATTGATCAAAGAAAATCTTGACAGATTTTATCGCTTATTAAACAGGCCGCATCAGGCTTGCGATTTTTTTTCACATTATCCGACGCCTTGGATAATTCCTGCGGGCGCTCCATAAGGTATTCCACCAATTTGGTAAGCTCGCCTTTGCGAAATTGTTCTTCGGTTAAAAGCCAACCACAACCGTTCTGAACATAGACTTTAGCATTTGCCGCCTGATGATTGTCTTTGGCTTTAGCGAAGGGAACAATTACTGCCGGTTTACACAAAGCGGCTACTTCAGCGATTGTCGACGCGCCTGCCCTGCATACTACAAGATCAGCGTTCGACAATATATAAGCAGAATCCATAATAAACGGCCTAACTTCAGCCTTAATCCCCGCTTGCTTAAGATTTTCTTCCAACTCCTTCACATCTTCGGCTCTGGCTTGCTGGATTAAATTGATTCCCCCCTTTAAGGCTTGTGGCAAAGCATCAAGGGATTGTGGCATTTCTTCGGCAAATATCTTGGCGCCCTGACTTCCGCCTATGACACATATTTCGAATTTATCCTTTGGCTCTCGCTTCGGACTTTGGTTGTCCGCCAAATCTAAAAAGGCTTTCCTTATAGGCAGACCCAAGACTGATGCATTTTTTGCGGCATATTTGGTGTCGCTATAGGATAAAAAAACCTGATGAGCCAACTTGCTAAGCAATCGATTGCTAACGCCCATTACGGCATTTTGTTCGTGTATTATGAAAGGAACTTTTTTTAGATAGCTGTAAATAAGCGGAACTAAGCTAAACAAACCGCCAAATCCTACAAACAAGGCTATGTTTTCTAAAGCCAGCAATTGTTTGACGATTTTTACGTTCTTCAGAAGCTTGGAAAAGTTTTTAGCAATCTGATCAAGCTGCTTAGGAACTCTGATGGTTTTCATAACAATTAAATCATCATTAGGAATATCCGCGCAAAACCGCTCTGCACGTTGATCTGTGATAAACAAAACTTTCTGCTTTCTGGCTTTTAGCTCTTGAAACACAGATATGGCCGGGAAAACATGTCCACCGGTTCCTCCCGCAACAATAGCAATAGTTTTCTCACTCATGGTCTTTGCTCCAAAGTCTAGTTAATGCGCAAAAATTCAGGAATAATCCTCTTACGGCCAAAATCGTCAAAGTCCACTTCTACAGAGGACGTAGTTGTGTCGACAACGACCCCATTGCCGTATTGATTGTGCGAAACATGCGTGCCTATGCTGGGTAGACGAGTCTTTGACACTTGAGATTCTCCACCGCTCTGCTTGCCAACAGCATTTTTCGAGAAGAAGCAAGACACATTGCCCTGTGTTTTATAGTTTTGATTAACGATCACGTTCTCTTTAGGTATCTCGCTTATAAATCTGGACGGAATAGTGGATTGCCACTGATTATAGACAAGTCTTTGCGAAGAGAAAGTTATAAACGCCCGTCTTTTTGCTCTCGTAATGCCTACGTAGGCCAGCCGGCGTTCCTCCTCTAAATTGCCTTCTTGAACCGACATAGGATTTGGAAACAAACCTTCTTCCCAACCGCATAGGTAGACAGTATCAAACTCTTGCCCTTTGGCGCTGTGCAAAGTCATTAAAGTTACCATATCTTCACCTTCGGTTTGTTGGTTATTTTCCGCAACCAAACCCACGTGTTCAAGGAATTCTTGCAGTGTCTGAAAGTGCTCAAGCGACTGAATCAGCTCTTTCACGTTCTCAAGCCTAGATTTTGAGTCTGGCGACTTAGATTGCTGCAAGGCGATCTTATATCCGGATTCTGACACTATTTTCTCAGCCAATTTGAAAGGCGGTAAGCCGTTCATATCCGTTCGCCAGCGATTTATATCGCTGACAAACTCTTCCAAAGCCTTGCGTGTAGACGGCCTGACGTCTTGACTTAAGGATAAATGGCTGATTGCCTGGAAACACGAAATACTTAACTCAAGCGCCAGAGAATGCAGCTGATTGACGGTTGACTGCCCTATCCCCCGCCTTGGGACATTAATGATTCGTTCCAGCGCCATACTGTCGTCCGGATGACATACAACCCGAAGATATGCAATTACGTCGCGGATTTCTTGACGTTCATAAAACCTAGGGCCGCCAATAACGCGGTATGGAATTCCCCAAGCCGTGAACTTCTCCTCAAGCTCGCGCGCTTGAAATCCGGCGCGAATCAGAACGGCAATATCGCTCAACGGCACATTAAGCTGCCTGTTTGCTTGCAATATATTTTGCGCGACCCACAATGATTCGTCTCTGCTGCTGTACAGACCGTGTATGTTAAGTTTCTCCCCCTGATTTTCGTCAGCGCACCACAGCTTTTTACCAAGTCTTTGGTGATTACGAGCAATCAAGCCGCTAGCAGCCTCCAGTATATGTTTGGTAGACCTATAATTTTGCTCAAGCCTTATTACCACAGCATCAGGAAAATCTTGCGAGAAGCGCAGGATATTACCAACCTCAGCGCCTCGCCAGCTGTATATGGATTGGTCGTCATCCCCAACGCAGCAAAGTCCTTTACCATTGGGACTTAGCGTTCTAAGCCACAGATATTGCGCCACATTGGTATCTTGGTATTCGTCCACAAATATGTACTTAAACCTGTCTCTGTAGGCCTGAAGCACATCTTGGTTATTCCTAAAAAGCCTAAGCGTACAGAGTATTAGATCGCCAAAATCTACCGCGTCATAGGAACGAAGCCGATCTTGATAGATTTCGTATACTTTAATGGCTTGGCGTTCAACCTCTCGCTTTGAGGGTATAACGCCGCCGCTTTCAAGCCCTGCATCTTTCCATCTACTTATTACGGCCAAAGTCTCAGCCGGGGCGTCTTTTTTATCGGACATATTTTCGTCTTGCAGGATTTGCTTAACGAGCTTGAGTTGATCATCCTGATTAAGGATTACGAAATCGCTTTTTATACCCAGCAAATCACTGTGTCGACGCAGTATTTTTGCGCAATTTGCGTGGAATGTGCCTATCCATCCAAGCTGAAAAGGAATACGTTGCTTCATTTCGCTGGCCGCACGATTGCTGAATGTTACGGCGAGGATTTCCTGTGAATCGGCGTATTGTTCGGTAATTATGTAAGAAATTTTGCTTGTCAAGACCCTTGTCTTCCCGGTGCCGGCGCCCGCCAAGATAAGCAGAGGCTTACCCAATTGGACGACCGCCTCGCGCTGCTGTGGATTAAGCTGATCAATTATTTCTTGGCTAGTTGGCTGCATCTATATGCGCATCTGTCCAGAAAATACTATTTTGGCATCTGCTGTTTGGCTGATGTTACCTGTTTTTTTGTCTATATCCACTTCTATGACTCCACCTGGTTGTATAACAGCGACTCGGCCTTTGACCATTTTCTTTTTGTAGGCAGCCGCAGCTACCGCACAGGCAGCGCTACCGCAGGCTTTTGTGACGCCGGCCCCTCTTTCCCATACCCTCATATGAATCCTACTACTTGAATCCAGTTTTGCGAAGCTTACGTTTATTCGCTCGGGAAAATAAGGATGATTCTCTATCTCAGGGCCGATTTTCGATAAATCTATATCGTCAGGATCGTCTACAAAAAAGACAATATGCGGGTTGCCTATATTTACCGCCGTTCCGCATATAGAGTATTCTGTCATGGTAATGTTTATTGGATCTAGTCCGCTTTGCAATGGTATTTTTGCTCCGTCAAAAGACGCCGTACCCATATTCACTGTTACTTTACCGTTTTGTCGAACGCAGACGTTACAGCTTTTTATAGCCTGTTTACCAACGTTGGTTGTTATAACAAACTTCCTTCCCCTATTTTTTTGATGCAACAAAGCGGCTAAACACCTAAGACCATTGCCGCAGATTTCGGCCTTGGTCCCATCTTTGTTAAAAAACCAAACATCGGCTGATTCTAAGTTAAGTTTATTACTTGAAAACAAAATCACTTGATCACAGCCAATTCCCTCATAGCGGTTGGTGATTTTTATTAGAACGTCGGCCGTTAATTTCAAATCTTTCAGATCTGCTCTGTCGACCATAACAAAGTCGTTTCCTAATCCGTGAGCTTTATGGAATTTTAACTGCATATTATAAGGTCTAATCACAAGTTCCGACCGGCCTAAGTTTGCCACTCAAAAGCGTTTGAGTTGGCTCGATTGGCGAGGCCACAACTTTCCGCGCTTCCAGTACAAGAACGTTTTTACAAAACTTATTCCAAAGGCTGAACAAAGCTGCTTTATTTGGTCTGTTTGAAAAATCAACTATTTTGGTTGAGGCAACACGCTCAAATCCGGCGCTAGCAAGCTCTCTGTTAAGCAAAAATTCTGGCCGCAATTTGTTCCAAGCAAACAGGTCGCCGGCTACAAACGGTAATAAACCAAATTTGTTTGCAGTTACAATATAAATGCGACCACTCGCCTTAAGTACTCGCCAAATTTCGCGCAAAGCGCTGTCGACATAGCGCGACGTAAATTCTAGACTATGCAGTGCTAAAACCATATCAACCGATTCGTTTTCAAACGGCAGCAAATATTCATCTGCAACTAAAGTTTTTACATTCTCGCCTTTTTCAGGCCATGGCGAAGCGCGTAAAGTACGATTAACCAGCCAAAAAGTATTATTAAACGCCTCCTTATGCTCGGCTGTATAGGGTGGCAAATATCCAAATCCAAGGCAGACAGAAGGCATAAATCGATCCAGTCGCTCTACCAGAAAGCTCGAGATTTCTTGAGCCATCAGCTGACCGTACTCAGTCCTAAAAAAAACTTCTAACGCGTCGTTAATCGCCCTCTCACCTTGCAAGTATAAAACTTGACACAATTAATGCTTGCGCTTATTCTAACAGAACTCCGTAAAGCACGGAAATCGTATGTTGAATCTGTGAGGAACCGCTATGATGACGTCGGAGCTGATTAAAAAATTCAACGAGACCCACAGGTATATGGGTCGTCTTGATGCTCGCAAAGTTGTGCACATGGTGTTTGACAGCATAAAATTCGCCTTGTTAAATGGCCAAAAGGCTGAGTTGCGGGGTTTTGGAACCTTTTCAATACGCAAGCGTAGAGCCCGCGTTGGCAGGAATCCTCATACAGGCGCATCGGTTAATATTCCTGCTAGGAGTATGCCATTCTTTAAGGCTGGCAAGTTGCTGGCGCAGTACATCAACTCTAAAAAGTAACGAGCGCTTCTGCAAGGAGCCGCAGGTTGAACTGGTTAACAAACTTCGTCAGGCCTAAGATCAGAACCCTGGTTGGGCGTTCTGAAGTTCCGGACAATATGTGGGATAAGTGCAAGTCCTGCGAGCAACTGCTGTTCCATAAAGAGCTTGTTAAAAACCTGTATGTCTGTCCGCACTGTGGCTGTCACATGCCGATTGACGTAAAGGATTGGGCGAATCTGCTTATGGATGAAGGTTACAGAGTTCTACCCTCGGTTCCGGTTAGAGAAGACCCCATCAAGTTTCGGGACAGCAAGAAATATACCGATAGACTCAAGGAGGCTAGGGCGAAGACGTCTATGTCTGACGCGCTGTTATCTGTCGCAGGAACTATAACCGGCGCTCCAGCGTGCGTATGTATCTTCAATTTCCGTTTTATTGGGGGATCAATGGGCAGTGGCGTGGGGTCAGATTTTGTTAATGCCGCTGCTGTTGCGGTAAATGAAAAGCGCGCTTTTGTCGTGGTAACCTCTTCAGGCGGCGCCAGAATGCAAGAGGGGATCATTTCTCTTATGCAGATGCCGCGCACCGTCGCTGCAATAAACATGGTAAAAAAACGCCGACTTCCCTATATCGTTATTATAACCGACCCCACAACCGGCGGAGTATCCGCTTCTTTGGCTATGTTGGGCGATATCCACATCGCTGAGCCGGGCGCAACCATATGCTTCACTGGTCCAAGGGTCATAGAAGAAACCATCAAGCAAAAACTTCCAAGCGGCTTTCAGACGGCAGAATACCTGCGTGATCACGGTATGGTTGACATGGTCGTTGAACGCAAGCAACTAAAAACCTCGCTATCTAGATTGCTTAGTGTGATTTCCTACGACTAGGCTGTTTTCATATAAGGGCATTCGCGGTTTTGTTTTTATCAAAGCGATTTAGTGAAGATGTTTAAAAAAACATAGTTATTTTGAGCTGTGTGATAGATTTTTTGATAAGATTTCTCTATACCCTTGCTTTTATTTATATTTTTTCATCACCCTTTCTGTGATGAATGGTGATTAATATTTATGAATCTGGCGTACAATAATGTTGTTAAGGAGAACCCTTACTGAAGATAAAGTTGTTGGCGTTTTAGACAAAAAGAAAGCTGAAGAATCTGATTTTAGTATTTTGCCGACAAATGACATTGCCTTTAAAATGATTTTTGCTAATCCCAGGGATACTAGGACGCTGATGCATTTACCTAATTGTGCGATTAAGTCTAAATTCTAATTAAATCAGCGACTATCACGAGCGACGAGGGTTAATGCTTGCGTGAGAATAAAAACACACGCCTACAAATCCATAATCAAGCCGAATCTTGTGGAAAATTTTTGACAGCGCAAGACCATATCCTTTTCCAAGTTATAATCAGTCGGCAAACCGTTGGTAAGAGGCAGATTGGGAACGGTATTTTCAGTCCTAAATTTGCTGCAGATTTTTTCTCTTATAGTCCAGAAGCAATCGAATCGGAATTTGAAACGCCCAAAGAAAGCGATCTCAAGACCACACCCCAATCTGGGTGACATGATTGTTCTTTTACCGTTCAAGTTGTAGGCCAGTCTTTCAGAATCGACAAAGCCATGATTTGGTGGCACTGCTAAATCAGTGAATTCAATACGTCCGGGCTCTCTGAAATGCGGATTTACACCGCGCTCTTTTAGGGTGTTGAATTCATACCCGGCCAGTACATAAGGCGTAAAATAATTTCCTAATCTCACCCCTAGCCTGTACAAAAAGCCAAAGGAGCAATTTTCAAATAAATGATCTCTTTGCTTGTTGCCTTTATGATTCAGCATAGAATAATCGGCCTCTAAAGACATGCGTAGCTTGAAAACTTTCATTTCCAGCCCGATGATCGCGCCAGCGCCGATTCCGGAATTTCTTGCCAACAGATCCTTGTCTGCTTCATAAAGTACATATCTATTTGTATCGTAAGCGCCTGGCGCGCCTACTACAATTGGCGCGCCACGACCTACGATCCACCCCGTATTAGCGACGCCACCCCCTCCTGCGGGATGTTCAGGTACAAAATATAATGGCTCTAAGGTAGCTTTAGAGGCAGAGTAGTTGCTAGTCACGCCTAGGTACAAATGCGGGCGAAAGGAATCTTTGCTCGGACTCGAACAGCCGGACAGTACGCAAACTATCAAAAGTAACGCCCGAAGCGCAATCAAGAACGTGCTTCCTTGATTTTTTGGTTTTCTCTGCACATGTTCTTCAAATATAAACGCTGACTTTCGAAAACAAACACGGATGACGTATAATACGAAGCGTAAAAAATAGCAATATACCGCGCCTCTAGTAAAGCAATTCGGATGACAATGTTTTTTGCCATTTAATCATTGCTTAAAATTTTTGGGTGATTATGTATAAGGTTGCAAGAACGAGAATTATAATGTCCAATAAAGCGGTCAAATGGATGTCGCTGGCAATGTGTTCAGTAACCGTTATCAGCCTTAACGCAATGCTAAGATATTCTGCGGACGACAATTACAATTTCGGTAAAAACGACGTTACACAACAGCGTGATATCATACAAAATACGCCTGTTCCGGCAGCGCCGCCTAAGCAGCGAATTGCTGATTTTTCAGACATATTAAAGCCGCCAAATAACTTAAAACCGCAAGGCGATGACGGTGTGGCAAGATATGCTTCTCGCAGAGAGTACTCGCGCACAGAAGATGCAAATTACCACAGCCCTATAGAAATACCAGATGACCTGCCTAATATTATAAAAAACGACCTGTCTGACGGCCCTTCAATAGATCAACCGATTCCGGATGAATTCCTGCCAGTCAGAAAATATACATCAAGCTCAGAAATAATCATTTCTACGGCACAGAAGAGGGAAGGCGGCGGCGCTAATAGTGATCGGCCGCAAGATTCAGCTGACGAACGGGAAGGAGAGAAATCTCATACTGGCGCCAAGAAACATAAGGCAGGCAAAAAATCATCAGGAAAAAAGGCTCATGATATTGAAGAAGCAGAGACTACAATAACAAAGGCTAAATGGCCTGCTAAGGCGATAGGAAAACCAGAACATGTGACCAAAACGTCAATATCTGTTGAATAATCCTGAGTGACGCTGTGAGTTCTTTATTTAGCGCGTTCATATTATGCTGTGCACGATGTGCTGACGTCCGTTGAGGAAAGCTTTGCCGGACATCTTTTTCCCTCCGCTGGGGCAAAGGGTCTTTATAACTATTGCCTCATCTTTGCATTTGACGGTGAAGTCGCAGTCAACAACCATGCCAGAAGGGCAAGCATTTAGTGATGGAGGCAAGTTAACCGTCTCGGCTTCAATAAGTTTAACGTAAGCGCCGTCAACATGAATCCAAGCGCAAGGCCAAGGATTTAGGCCTCGAATCTTGTTAACAAGCGCCTCAGCAGGCTTGTCCCAAGTAATTTGACCATCTGATTTTTTCAGTTTTTTAGTGTAAGTGGCCGACAAATGGTCTTGTGGCCAGGCTTTACTTAGATATTCTTCAGGCGATTGCATAAATGCCTTGACCATGTCCGCACCTAGATTGGACAGCACATCGCTTAGCGTGCCGGCCGTAACATCCGGCGTTATGGCGGCGCTTTTTTGCATTATTATATCTCCGGCGTCTAGATCTTCTGACATTTTCATGATGGTAACGCCAGTTGTTTTATCGCCGGCTATAATCGCCTGTTGTATGGGCGAAGCCCCCCTCCACTGCGGCAATAAAGACGCGTGTACATTGATGCAGCCCAGCCTAGGAATGGATAAAATCTCGCGCGGAAGTATAAGACCATAAGCCACTACGACTATTATATCGGGATTAAGTCGTTTGAGGGCGTCGACTTGATCCGGTTGTTTAAAACTATGCGGAGTAAATACTTTGATCTTAAGGACATCTGCGCGCTGATGCACAGCGGATTTGGTTGGTTTTTTACCACGACCGGCCAGAGCTGTCGGCTGAGAATATATTCCAACCACTTTACTGCCGCTAAGCAAAGCTTGCAGTGTCGGCACAGCAAATTGCGGAGTACCCATAAACACAACGGACTTTTTTGGTTCTGCTTTCACAAAATTTGTTTAAGAATCTGCAGCCAAATCAAAAAACCTAATGGTTATTTAACAGTTTTCTCAAGGACTTTACTAATGTTTTAGTGGACGAGTCACTGGACAATACGCTTAGACCAGCAGATAAAAAAAGCCTCCAACCTCTCGGCGGCTTTTGCGTGTTATGCTTTCAGCCTATGATATGAACTTAAGAGTGCGATATGTAGAGACTTCACTCTGTGATATAAAAATCAACAGGGGCGTTTGTCGCCATTCACGCCTGTTTCTCTAATACTTTAATATAAAAAATGAAAAATATAAGCGATGCTGAAATATGTTCACTCGCTATCGGTTACTTCTCATAAGAATCAGGCTTATCACGAATAGGGCAAGACAGCCCAGTCGGACTTGGCGCTAAAAAGTACTTCTAGCATTTAAAAGAATCTCCCTCAAAAGCAACCTATGGCCCTTCTCCATCAAGAGAGCCATACTGGAACACGATTTAGGTTTAGAAGAAATTGAGGACTCGACCAATCCGGGTACGAAGATAGAAAATCTAATCCTATCTACAGATCCATAATGATACCGAAGCGTGTGGAAAATTTCTTGTGAAGCAAGGCCATGGGAGACTCAGCGCCTACTTGCGTACGTATAGCGCCTGCTATATTTCTAGCCACCGACAATGTAGTTTGAGTTCTAGAGTTACAGAGAAACCTTCTTCTTAACGTCCAAAGACAGTCAAATCTAAACCTAAAGCGCTCAAAAAAACTTATCTCAAATCCACAACCCAACCTTGGACTTTGTATCACTTTGCCGCTGTCCAAATTGTAAAAACAACTCTCGGATGGAATGACATTCATAATACCCAACAAGCCAGAATATCTAACTGGACTTTCTTCTATAAAGTGTGGATTCTCACCGCGTCCTTTAAGCATATTAAATTCCATTCCTGCCAGCAGATAGGGAGTGAAATAATTACCAAGTTTCAAGCCAAATCTATAAGACAATGCAAATGCGAGATCTTCGAACAAGCTGTCTCTCTGCTTGCTTTTACCATAGCTAAGCGTAGAGCAATCGGCTTCCAGAGACATACGTAGCTTAAAAACTTTCATCTCTAAGCCGATTATAGCGCCAGCTCCAACGCCAGAGGTTTTGGAACTTAAATTTCGGGAAACGTCATTAAGCAAAACATATCCATTGGTTCCCAAGTTGCCAGCGGGATTTCCTACCTGAATAGCTTGGCCACGCCCAATCATCCAACCAGATCCCCAAATTCCGACGCCTCCAACAGCAGAATCAGGCACGAAGTATTTTGGCTCCAGGGTAGCGCTTGAGTCTGAGTAGTTACTGGTCACGCCTAGGTACAAATGCGGACGGAAAGAGTTCTTGTTCGGACTGGAACAGCCGGACAAAACT
>JAIRYS010000026.1 GCA_031267535.1 Holosporales bacterium
GCAATACTTAACCCTTAACTCAGAGCAAAATCGCCTCTCAGTACTATTGCAAAAAAGAGGGCTAATCTCTCTCTCTCTCTCTCTAGCTCCAGCACGCTTTGCGCCTACCATGACTGTACCACCACGAAACGTTCTAACGAAGAATACAATATATGCTTATCCAATATTCTAGATGGATTGTCGACTTAAAAATTATTAAACTCAATTAATTTTATGAAACTCTCAAACAAAAATAAAATCTGGAAAAGGCCATTGAATACTGAAGCAGGGCATCTCTTATTCTGTCGTATTTAACGGCCGCTATGCCATCGCGACAATTTATTGCAATTTGCCGCCTTGCATAGTTACCTGCCTGTCCATCATGGACGCTAGGCGAACATTGTGTGTGGCGATTATGACGCCCATGGTTTTCGCTTTGGCGCAGTTGATAAGCTCTTGCGCCACAATAACGGCATTCTTTTCATCTAAGTTGCCGGTGGGTTCGTCCGCAATCATTACCCTAGGCGAATTGACCAAAGCTCTGGCCACTGCAACGCGTTGTTGCTCTCCGCCAGACAGCAGGTTCGTCCGCTGGTCAGCCTTATCGCCAAGTCCTACTTTTTTCAGCAACTCAATTGCCGTGTTTCTTGCCTGCTGCGCCGGTTTTTGAGCCAGTAATTGCGGCAGCATCAGGTTCTCAGCTACAGTGAACTCTGGCAACAGATGATGAAATTGATAAACAAAGCCGATTTTCAAAAGGCGTAAATTGGTTTTCTCTCGGTCTTTAAGCGACGAGTAGTCTACTCCGTCGATAAACACGCTGCCGTTGTCACATCCTTCAAGCAGCGCCGCAATATGCAGCAAGGTCGATTTACCGGCGCCTGATGGTCCCAAAAGAGCGACCGTTTCCCCACAGCAAAGCGAGAAATTGACGTCCTTCAGCACCTCGACTGTTGCTCTATCTCCTTGGGAATAAGATTTTTTTATATTCTTAAGGTCCAGGACGACCGTACTGTTACTCATAACGAAGCGCCTCTGCTGGGTCTATTTTGCTGGCACGCCATGCTGGGTATATGGTCGACAGAAACGACAGCAATAAGGCAATCGCGGTAGTTAGCAGCACCTCGTCCACATTGACCTCTGCCGGCAACTTAGATAGGTAATAAATTTCCTCCGAGAACAGATTGGCGCTTAACAAACTTTCCATGAATCGGCGCACGCGCTCTATATTGTAAGAAAACAGCAGCCCGACGATAACTCCTATACAGGTTCCTATGCCGCCAACCAGAAAACCAGTCATCATAAATACTCGCATGACGGCAAACTTTTGCATTCCTATTGTCCGTAGCACCGCAATGGCGCGGGATTTTTCACGCACCAGCATAACCATACAAGATATTATACTGAAGCTTGCCACCATAATGATAAGCGTCAGTATCAAGAACATAACATTTCTTTCCACCGCAACTGCGTTCATGAAGGCGCTGTTTCGCTCTTGCCAATCCATGGCAACCAAGCCATATCGATCGGCCATTTTTCGTATTTGAGCTTTTACTTGCTTAGATAACTCAGGGCTGCAGGCCGTAACCTCAAACTGAGTCACCATGTTTGGTAAATTAAACAGCTTTTGCGCATAATCCAGCGATATAAATCCGATTGAGCTGTCGTATTCATACATGCCAGCAGAAAAAACACCGCCGATTGTAAAAGTTTTGGCGCGAGGAATATATCCAAATCCACCTTCGCTTAGTTCCGGGGTAATTACTTTAACCTCATCGCCAACCCAAACGCCCAAGCGCTCGGCTAAACGCCTGCCTAGCATTATGTTTTCGCCGGCGCATAATTTTCCTGTGAGGATTTTATCTGAGACGGCTCGTTGCAAATTATCTTGCGTCAAAGCACGTACTATGCCGCCAATTACTTGGGTTTTGGTGACAAACATAGCCTGACGCTCTATAAGTGGAGCTACGTTCGACACATGCTCGCCTTTAAGTTCTTTTGCGATAGCGTCATAATTACCGACACCATCCCCAGCATACAAAGATATATGACCGTTAAATCCAATGATATGAGACATAAACTCATGGCGGAATCCATTCATTACCGAAGTCACAATGATTAGCGTTGCAACGCCAAGCGCAATTCCCAAAAAGGAAAAACCAGCAATCACCGATATGAAACCGTCTTTATGCTTGGACCTCAAATACCGCCAGGCTATTGTACGTTCCAAGGAGTTAAATGCCACAATGCCCCCAAGTTATTGTAAGAACATGTTTAGCCCGCTAAAGCGTCTTTGAAGTAATTATCAACGCTTTGACGATCAATTTTGCTTATCTCACCTGTGCGACGATTTTTGATCTCAACAGCCTCTTCAGTAAGTGAATTTTTCCCGACAATTATTTGATACGGCAGGCCAATCAGGTCCATGTCGGCCAGTTTTATACCTGCGCGCTCATGCCGATCGTCATATAACACCTCAAAGCCCCGCTTGATTAGGTTTTGATAAATATCATCCGACAAAGCTGCGCATTTATCATTATCAATCGAAAGGTTGATTAATCCGACCTGATAAGGCGCAACCTCTTTGGGCCAGATTATTCCTTTGTCATCATGATTGGCCTCTATAATCGCACCAAGCAAACGCGACACACCTATGCCATAAGAGCCCATTTCTGGGTATATTTGCTCGCCCTTTGCGCCGGTAACGGATGCGTTCATGGACTTGGTATACTTGGTCCCGAAAAAGAATATATGCCCAACTTCAATGCCGCGCGATTGTGCTAAGTCTGATTCAGACGCCAAGCAAGTTGAAGAATCATGCTTATCTTCAGAGGCCGCATACAATTCGGAAAAATTTTCAAACACGTTCTGAGAATCAAAATCAAGCTCTGAAATCTTCTTGTCATAAAACAAAAGACTCTCCCCGGTTGAAGCAAGCACATGAAACTCGTGGCTCATGTTCCCGCCAATGGCCCCTGAATCGGCGCATACAGGAATTGGCATCAGGCCCATGCGCTTAAAAGTCTTAAGGTAGGCGATAAAAACATTTTTATAAGTCTGCTTGGCCTTATCCACGTCTAGATCAAAGGAGTACCCGTCCTTCATCAAAAACTCGCGCCCACGCATAACGCCGAACCTTGGACGAATCTCGTCGCGAAATTTCCACTGTATTTGAAAGAAATTTTTCGGCAAATCTTTGTAACTGCGGACGTATTTCCTAAATATATCGGTAATTTGCTCTTCGTTAGTTGGGCTGTACAGCAGGGTCCTCTGGCGGCGATCTTTAAACCTTAGAAGTTCTTCTCCATACGACTGCTCTCGACCGCTCTCTTGCCAAAGCTCAACTGGCTGTACAATTGACATAAGCGTTTCATTTGCGCCAATTTTGTATTGTTCTTGGCGAACGATATCCGCGACTTTATTTAAGGCGCGCAAACCCATAGGTAACCAGGAGTATATTCCGCTTGCCGTTTGATCAATCATACCGGCACGCAGCATAAACCTGTGTGAAGCTATCTGCGCTTCGGCAGGAGTCTCTTTTAAGGTTGGGATGAAATAGTTGGAAAACCGCATGATTATTGCCAAACTTTCAAAACAAACCCCAAACCACTATAGCTTACCTAAATAAACTACGCCGCTTATGATTGCAAGGACATTGCACTATGGAATTCCCGAATTGATCAATATTTGAATTACAAAACTTCAAATGACGTGTAGTATACTCACACTGACATTAACAAAATTCTAAACTGCACTGCATACATAGTTTCAGAAAATTGAAAGCGCCATACAAAACCGAACAAAATTTCAGAGAGATTCTTAAGAATTTTGACGATCTCAATGACCCGAGGTTGAAGGACACTCCCAGAAGGGCGGCCAAAGCTTATGAAGAATTGCTTGATGGATATGGACAGGATCCAGTTGGTTTAGTCGGAAACGCTATATACAGCTCATCGATGGACGATATCGTCATGATGAAAAACATATCGTTTGAGTCATTTTGTGAGCATCATATGATTGCGATTGCCGGTTATGTGACCTTGGGATATATCCCTAACGGAGCCATTATTGGGGCTAGCAAGCTGGCAAGAATCGTCGATTGTTTTGCCCATAGATTTCAACTGCAAGAGCGCATGACCATGGAAATCGCGGATGCATTGCAAAGTGTTCTGAATCCTAAAGGCGTTGCGGTTTATATGGACGGCCAGCATTTCTGCATATCAAGGCGCGGCGTAAGAAAACAAGAAGCCAGTCTTGTGACTAGATATTTCTTGGGGGAATTTAGGCAAAATCCTGCCTTAAGGCACGAGTTTTTGATTTCTGCAGGCGAATGAGCACCATTGACTCTTTCAAAGCTTTGTAGCTAGGCTTCTTCATATTCGCCTATCTTAACTACCCTTCCATCTTTCATAGATACGATTTTATCACAGTTTTTAAGGGTTGTAAGGCGATGGGCAATCATAATCACAGTTCGATCTTTGCTTACTGAGTTAATGGTCCCCATAAGCTTGGCTTCTGTTTCGTTATCCAGAGCCGATGTGGCTTCGTCAAAGATTAAAACTTCCGGCTGGTGGTACAGGGCCCGCGCGATCGAGATACGCTGACGCTCGCCGCCGGACAGTCTGACGCCACGCTCGCCCACAATGGTTTTAGTACCTTGAGGCAATTGGTCTATCAGCTTACGCAATTGTGCCGCATTAACGGCTTGGTTAACCCGATCTTCATCTGCTTCTTTTTCACCAAAGGCAATGTTGGCTTCGATGCTGTCATCGGTTAGGTAAACGCTTTGCGGAACATATCCTATTTTCTTATGCCATTGGTAGGAGTTGGCCGGATGTTTCCCGTCGATTAAGACCGAGCCCTCACAAGGACGAAGCAGGCCCAGGATTACATCAATCAGCGTAGATTTTCCTGACCCCGTTTCCCCAACTATGCCAACGCTTTCGCCTTTCTTTACCTCTAGGGATATACCGGACAAGGCGTCTCTTTTGGTGTTCAAATACCTAAAGCTTAAATCTTGAACGACTATGTTAGTTTGGAATTTAAAGTCAGGGACGTCAACGTAATTCTCTTTCGCGCTCATTAGGAAATATTCACGGTACACCTGCTCTATGGACGGAATGAACATTTTAAATATGCTAAGCTGATTGATTATCCTGTTGACCCCGGGCATAAGACGAAAGCCGGCATAGAGATATCCGCCCAAGATACCAATCATTTGGGTTGGATTTTCGTGCTCAAAACAAAGCGTTAATATGCTGATTATAAAAACCCCGACAAACAGCAGTTCTATGGCCACTTTGGGCAAAGCATTAACTGCGTTTTGCGCGGCTATAGTGACTGACTCTTTTTTTGAGAAAAAACTATAGGCTTGGATAAAGGCGTCACGCTTGCCTAACAGCACGATTTCCTTGAAAGCATGAAAGAATTGGGACAAATGTTGATGACCGTAAAGCGTTGCAGTCTGAAGCTTTTGGCCAAAACGATAAAACCTTGGAAACAGCCATTTTACAATGACCGCCCCTAAGGTAACCCCTACAGCAAAAATTATAAGCGCTAACGATGGATTCATATACACCGCCATGCCAATGAGGCTGGCAAACACTGTACCTTCCGATAGAACAACACTTAAAGGCAGCATACCTTGTGAAAACACGCCGCTAACTAAATCCCTCACAGCTTGTAGGCCAAATGAAGAGTTTCTGGTCAGGTAAGTTCCGTAATCAATCTCCGAGTATTTGACCAGCATCATGTCCCTGAAGCGATAGTTCATTTTTTGAATGGCGAAATTTTGAAAAAATACCTCTCCTGCGCCTAAAATGTTCTTAATCAAGAAAATAATGCCCAGAACAATGGCCATATAAAAGATAATTCGGTTAGTAGATAAGTCTTGATGAAAACCGAGTATATGCAGGTATTTCTGTCCGTGTTCCGGCAGGGATATGACTTGAGCAAACGCTGCAATCATAGAGGCGGTAAGTACTTCGAAAGCCGATATGCACAAAGCAAAGCACACAATGCCAAGCCATTTAAGTTTATCCGGTCGGGGCAACAGCGCTCGAAGCATGCTTATGGCTGATATCACGGACGTCATCATTGCTTTTTTGTAATTTATTTGAGAGCGCCAGTCTATGACGGAATTAGCATGTTCTCAAGGCTTTTGCTCATATAGACGGACAGGCATTGTTAATTGAATGTAATAAAGCGCTGTGATCAGAGTGTAGTTAAAGTAATAAGCATACCTCAAGAAAGGGTCTGAGGTTATTGCAGTTACGGCTTATGATGTTGTTTCATTTTTGATTAGGAATGACAAGGAAGGCGCAGATATTAATCAGACACACCTTGGCATAGACGGGATATATCGATTTTCTTGTAGCGAGAAAGGGGAAACGGCGGCTCGACGCATTCGTAAAATCGAACGCCTGTCTTCGGAAATCAATGGCAAGCCGCCCGAAGCTGAGGATTAACATCC
>JAIRYS010000003.1 GCA_031267535.1 Holosporales bacterium
TATAACGAAAATCGGTGTTCCTACAATCGTTTTGATAGACGGGGACGGATACAAAAAACAGGCTTTTGATTGGTTAAAAAGCCAAGTGTCGCCTGATTCGGCGCTGATAGGAGTTTATATGATGAAAGAGTTCCAAAAGCTCGTCAACAATGGCTTTCTAGGGTGACTTTTGTATATAGTTCCATAAAATAAACTTGAATGAATAAACAAACCGGAAACTTATGCGCCGACCAGGGCCAAACCCAAATTGCCTGATATTTTTTGTAACTGCATCTTTTTTTCTTAATTTTCCCGTTTGTAAGGCGAGTATTGTTGCCACAAACGACAAATTGGTGTACGCAAAGCTCGGAATCGATTTAGATACTCCTTTTTTTATCGGCTCAATAAGCAAGCAAGTAACCGCTGTTTTGGCCTTACAGTACCTAACTGGGCGATTAGATTCAGATATTAAAGAATTTCTAAAAGAAAAAATTTATCACAACTTGCATGGTTGTACGGTTAGGCAGCTTTTGCATCATACCTCCGGTATCGACTTTAAAACCGGCAAAAGGCACGTCGGATATAACTATCAAAACGAAAACTATGATATTATTGGTAAAGTGCTGGAATCGGTTACTGGGCGCAGGTATGAGAATTTAGTTCATGAATTGTTCAAGCGCGCGTGCATGCACGAAACGTTTTTCCATTCCGACGTCTCTCAAAAAGAGTTATTTAAGAGACTGCAAAAATCTTTAAAATTAATCGACCTAGGTCATACAGCGCTAACAAATATTCTGACAATGCAGATGAATCCAAGCGGGGGCATTATATCCACAGCCAGGGATCTTTTGAAATGGAGTCAGTATTTGGAAAAGCACGGCTTGTACAAAAAGCTGATAGAAAGTAAGGTTTCAATGAGCCGAGGCAGTTCAGACAGATACGGCTTCGGCGTGATAATCTGTGGCGACTTGATTATGCATTGTGGGGCAATACTTAACGCTGTTGACAAATATTGCACCATATGCGCGCTTGTTTACAACATTAAAACCAAAAAGACCGCCGTTGGTTTTGAAGTATTTAAGCCGAGTAAAAATGACAACCTCGACCAAAAAACCAAACACCTTCAAACAAAAGTCACTGCTGCCCTTTCTTCTGATCAATGTAAATTTTGAGGATAAGGAGACATGTCGCTGCTTAAGCTGTTAAGTAATTATCTTCCAGAAAACTCGGCAGAGCGGGAAAACAAAATAAAAATGCTAAATTTTCTTGCAAACGAGCCGAATTGTTTTGAGCGCGATTGCTTGAAAGGTCATTTTACTGGAAGTTGTTGGATTGAGAACTTTTGTGGAGACTCTATCTTGCTCATGCATCACAGGAAATATGGCGATTGGCTTCAATTAGGAGGACACGCCGACGGTGACGATGATTTGTTGCGAGTGTCTTTAAAAGAGGCTTATGAGGAATCAGGGCTTTCAGTTGAGCCCGTTAATGGCGATATCTTTGACATTGGCGTACATCTTGTTCCTTCATATAAAGACGTTCCTGAACATTACCACTATGACGTCAGATTTTATTTAAAGGCAACTAAGGACGGACCCTATGTTATCAATGAAGAATCGTATAATCTGAGATGGGTTAAGTTTGATGAAGAAGATTCGCTTCCTAACGAACGCGATATCAAACGAATGTTTCGAAAATGGAAAGCATTAAAAGCATTTCCCGTATTTCATTGAGGCTAAACCCTGCACACAAGACAGTGCGTACCGCAAGCGTTACTTTTAGATATTTCAACGTTCTGCATTAGGCCCGCGGCAACCATGAAAAATCACGATTAGACACGCTTACGGCTAGCAATCAGATAACCTCGCTCATCGTGACAAGGGTTCCAAAAAGTAGAAGCAGCCAAAAAAGCCATTTATTTGATAGCTCTTCATAAAAAAGTCGTATCGAACGCCGTTCGCCAATCATTTTTTGGAACAAATAAACCGGCATGAAAACCGCGATGAAAGACAATATCGCCCCGGCAAAGCCAAAGATCTTTATGAATGCGTTTGGAATAATGGTTGCTGTAAGGTACGCAGGGACGACAGCTAAAATCGAGCAAAATACCGTCCTGATCGGACCTGATGCAATCTTGCTTTTTAGCATAAAATTTAGAGAACTAGTTAAAGCAGCCCCTACCCCAAGGACCGATGTAAAAACGGCGGATATTGAAAGTATCCAGACCAAAGTTTGCATGTTCGGCTGGTTTGATATTGAACTAAGCTCCTTAATCAAGTCGCCAACATCTTTCTGTCCGGCGCTCATTTGGATATAGAACGCCTCGTTAGTACTGTACAAAGCCCCCAAGACGCCGTACGTCCAGGCTATGTATACAAGCAGGGGTATAGCGCTGCCATAGAAGAATGCTCGTTTCAAGACTTTTGCGTCAAGTTTGCAATAACTGGCAAGCGTATGAAATATCACGTGAAATCCGAAAGATGTGAAAACAACCGATAAAACAGAAAACATACCTGAAGGCTGTGCGTCAATCACCAGTGGCAAATGTGAAACATTCACAGACGCAACAATTCCGTACAACAATACTAAAAAAACCACCAGCAAGATGGCGAAGAAGACTCTGTTCACGCAGTCAATCCACCTTATGGGAAGCATCAACAGCGCAGCGGTTCCAATTGCGATCCAGGTTGACAGTTTAAGAGATGAGAGGTCAATCTGCCAATAAGTTGTCAATATTTTTTGGCCGATCGAAGCCATTCCACATACGTAAACTGCAAGCAGGGAATATAATAGCAACTTCAGGCTAATATTGCCGATAACTTCGGCTTTGCGGCCGGAGAATTTTCTTCCCAAAGCCCCCAAAGCTAAGCCGGTTCCAGCCTGAAGATTTAATTCAACACTAATCAACGCGCTTTTGTACGAAGACAACCAAACGACCAACATGACCAATATGCTTGGAAGAAGTCCAAGCTTCGCCAAAACCATAGGCAAAGCAATCATTCCGCTACCAATGCTTGTTCCAGCGACAAGCAAAATAGCCCCAATTTGTTTATGCATTTTTGTGCTCCAAATTTTATCGGTAAATCAACTAAATATATTAAGGCGACGCTAAAGCGATTCGGTTACTAGCCGATAAATCGAGGCGGGAAAAACAAAAGGCCGTCAACATGAAACAGCCTACTTTTGGCACACTCAGACACGCTTGACTCCCACAGGATAAGCCAGGCTTCAGCATAAACAATTCTAAATAACAAATCAAATGGATAAAAGCGCTAAGAAGCTCCTCATACACAAGCCTTCGGGTAGCGCTTATCTCAACTCACGCCGAATGTAATTAAAGCATAGAGATCCTTAGATCTTTTGGGAAAACAGTATGCGTCGAATAAATGTTTTTTTCTTCAATGCCTATGTGTATTATTCGGCTATTTAAAAGGGGACGCGCCGCTTAACTTGATGCGCTGCCCCAAGCCACTAACAGACCAAAAAGCACAGCTAGCACCAACTTATAATATCAAACAAACGCTGCAGTCAGGCAGTCTCTTCCTTAGGCGCCTCGGTCTTCTTTGGCTTTGGCTTTTTAGGCGTTATTTTAGGCATAGCAGCAATGCCAGCTTTGCCCAAAAATAAAGCAACTCTGTCGCTTGGCTTGGCGCCATTCGAAAGCCAATATTTAAGCCTATCCTCCAATAACGCAACACGCTTTGCATCATTATCAGGCAACAGCGGATTATAAGACCCAACCGACTCTATAAATCTGCCATCGCGGGAACAGCGAGAATCAGCCACCACAACCTTATAGCATGGGACTTTTTTGGTTCCAAACCTAGCTAAACGTATCCTTACCGACATCTGTCCTTCGTGCGCAAAATGAAAAACGCTTAAACATAGCTTCTATACAAATACTACTGCACAGTCAAGATCTTTGAAAAAAAATAGCGTCTCGAATCACTTTACGGGCATAAATTCATATGCAGCTTCCTATTTTGACGACATTGCTATGACGTTTGCTACCGTGGATTAACTACACCATGCCCATTAGGGATAAGACTTACGACTTTGAATCAAGCGATAGTCTTAGCAGTAATTTCTAATTTGTCATTTGCCAGTTCTGCAAACTGGACTCGTTTTAGGCTAAAACTACTGCCGGATTCAAGGTTATGAATTGCACCTAAATAAAAATCTGACGCATGATTACATTTTGCCAGACCTGCGACCTGAGCTTGCTCTTTCTGGGAATAAATAGCTGTAGAGTTTAGGGCCTGAGATAATGGCTTACTGCATATTTCAGAAAATCCACCTTTAGCCAACCCAAAGCCGACATCCGCTTTTCCAGTGACAGAATCGCCGCAACGCCTACGCCCTAACTCAGAGCAAGACTGCTTCTTAGTACTAATACCAAAGAGAGGGTTAATCTCTCTCTCTCTCTCTCTCTCTCTCTAGCTCCAGCACGCTTTGC
>JAIRYS010000033.1 GCA_031267535.1 Holosporales bacterium
TATAACGAAAATCGGTGTTCCTACAATCGTTTTGATAGACGGGGACGGATACAAAAAACAGGCTTTTGATTGGTTAAAAAGCCAAGTGTCGCCTGATTCGGCGCTGATAGGAGTTTATACGATGAAAGAGTTCTAGAAGCTCGTCAACAATGGCTTTCTAAAGTGACTCTGTATAATCCCTAAATAAAAGCTTAACTCGCCTAATGGTTGTGTTTTTACAACCACGTATAGATAGATGGCAGCATAAGCGCTAATCGAGCAAAAGTTTTGGCATAATTCAGCTTAAGGCGCTTGATGTGCAACAAGATCCATATTCTGCAAAATACATACATCTTCCTACCTCAGAAGACTACTCGGATTATCGCTCGCATTAATATAAAAACACACATCACAAAACGATATAGGAAATAAAGGGCGGAAAGCGCTAAGCAGAAGCTGATTATATCAGCTCATCCTCCAGATAATCTTTTTTTGCGACGGAACCGATGATTTCGTCCCACCGCATAGGAGATATGCCGGTTCCAGGACGTTTAGTCGTCAGATTATCTTTTGAAAAAAAGTCACCTTTTTTAATGTTGCGCTTGGCAAAAATCGACTTTCTTACAACAGGTATATTGCGCAATTCGCCGGGAGATGGTTTTTTCTCGCCATCACCGAAGGCTTGTTCGATGTGCCTAATAGCTGCAACCATTTGCCTAAGCTCATGCGGATTGGCGCTTGCTTTGTGATCTGGGCCGTACATGTTTTTATCCAAGGTAAAGTGCTTTTCGATAATCGCGGCTCCCATGGCTACGGCCGCTGTTGAGACTTCAATTCCCTCGGTGTGATCAGAGTAACCAACCTCAAGGTTGAATTCTTGCTTTAGCGTTTGCATAGCGCGCAAATTTACCTCGTTATACGGACACGGATACTCGGTCGTGCAATGCAAGAGAGCTGTCTCACACGGCTGTAAAATGTTTATTGCTGCTCTGACCTCATCTAAAGTTGCCATGCCGGTAGATAAAATCACTTTCTTTTGGTGGGATGCGATTCTTCTTAAAAGCGGAAGATTAACAATTTCGCCTGACGGAACTTTAAAACACTCAACGCCCAAGGAAGCCAAAAAATCCACGCTCCCAAGGTCAAATGGAGTGGACAAAAATTTGATTTCGCGTAAGTCGCAATATTTTTTAAGCTCACGAAAAGCCTCAAACGAAAGCTCCAGCTTTTTTATCATTTCCAGCTGGCTTTCTTCTGTCCCGGTGAGCTTTTTTTGGTACTCAGCCTTTTTTGCGGTTTTGCTTATGGCATTTTCAGCAATAAAGGTCTGAAACTTAACCGCGTCACATCCGGCTGCTTTCGCCTCGTCAATCAACTTTTCGGCCAATTCGACGGAACCGTTATGATTCACCCCAGCTTCGGCAATTATGAAGGTTTTTGTCAATTTAAACGGTCGCCTATCTTTACAATGCCATCGTGAAAATACTCTTCTAATCTCAAAATGGAATCTTTTGTTTTCACGATAAGCTTACCGTCGTCTTTGTATAAAATTTGACCGGGAATTCCTTTGTATATCGGGGCATTTGTAACCATAGAAGCCTTATTTATAAGAAAATCTTTACCGTTTAGAAAACTTTTGGCCATCACTGCCGGTTTGGCTAAGGCTCGGACAAAACAAAACAGCTCTCGCGAACTGGAATTCCAATTGATAATTTCATCTCCTTCTTTTCTTGTCCCGCAATACATTCCGACCGAATGTATAGACTTCTGATTTGTCTGTGGGACAATGCCCCCCCCCCCCCCTATCTGGCAAATCATACACAGCGCTTCATGCAGAACTTTTGCACATTCGATTTGTGCCAGACTGAGCAATGTCCCATAATCATCAGCATCGCTTATGGGGTATGTTTTTTGCAGTATGATATCGCCAGTATCTATCCCTTCATCCACTTGGTGAACGGTAATCCCGAATTCCTTTTCGTCGTTAATCAACGCCCAACTCAGTACAGTCTTACCGCGATAAAACGGCAGCTTACCTGCATGACAGTTTATGATACCCATTCGTGGTATATCGATTATATCCTTCTTGAAAATTTGATCGAAAGACATAGAGACAAAAATATCGCATTCGTATTGTTTGACTTTTTTTATAAAATGCGGACAATTTACATTGTCTTCTATAATAACGTCTATGCCGCTAGATTCAGCTAATTGCTTTAAAGTTGAATCTGGTGTTTTAAACCTCAGACACAAGAATTTAATACTAAAACTCTCATCTTGGTGGATAAGTTTGAAGGCGTTCCGGCCCCAAATGCCATCGGCAAAGTATCCAATTTTAACAGGCTTCAACGTTTTCAATACCCAGGGCAACTCAAAGCGCCAGAAAATTTTTTATAATCCTCATACCAACGGGTCCGCTTTTTTCCGGATGGAATTGGCAGCCGTATACATTGCCCGATTTTATAACAGCGGGGATGCGAATACCATCATGAACGCATTGTGCGATACAAAGATGCTTGTCGTTGGTATCTACCACAAAAGAGTGAACAAAATATACAAACTCCCCCGGTTTCACACCTTTTAACACACTGTTTTCCCAAAGATCATCGTTTTGAGCATTAATAACGGCGCCCCAACCAATATGCGGAATTTTTACGGCGTCTCCCGCATCGTTTACAGGCGGAAGACTTTTAACTTTACCAGATATGATATCCAGTCCGTTATGTTCACCAAACTCTTCGCCAATACTCATAAACAACTGCATACCGAGACAAATTCCTAAAAGAGGCCGCCCACTTTTAGCAAACTTTTGTAACGCATCAATCAGATCTTGATTCGCAAGCCTTTCAATACCGGCTGCGAAAGCGCCAACCCCAGGCAATACCAATCGATCAGCCGAAGCAACGTCCTTGGACGTCACTGCCAAGCTTGTTTCAGCGCCGCAATATTCCAGCGCTCGGCAAACGCTGAGCATATTTCCCAATCCATAATCAACAACGATTACTTTTATCGACATGATGGGACGCTTCTGACAGGTATATGTTTATTGATAAGGCGCTCACGAATATCAGGAATGGTTAACTTATCATAATGGAGTACATGCGCCATTGCTACGGCGTTCGGGCGACACTTTCCGACAAGATCTACTAAATGAGCCATATTACCCATGCCGCCGCTTGCTATTACAGGAACAGACGCAGCGGCAGTGACTGCTTGTATCAGCTCCATATCAAAGCCCTGGGCGGTCCCTTCTTGATCCACTGACGTTAGTAGTATCTCGCCGATCCCAAGCGTACCACTTTGCTGAATCCAATCTAAAACATCTTCGCCACTTTTTTCTCGCCCATTATCATAATACGCGGTCCATCCGCCATTTGGATTTCGTTTAGCCTCTACCGATAGTACTACGCACTGAGAACCGAAAGCATTGCTGATCTCGCTCAAAATTTCAGGACGCTTTAGAGCGGCTGTGTTTACGGCTACTTTATCGGCGCCGGCTCTTAAAATTGCCGCCGCATCGTCGACACTTCTGATGCCTCCACCGGCGGTAATGGGAATAAAAACATCTTTAGTTGCTTCTTTGACTATACTGAGCAAATTGCTGCGTTCATAAAGACTGGCAACGACATCCATGTAAAGGATCTCATCGATTCCATTGGCGTAATAGCGCTTGGCGAATAAATTTGGTTCGCCGAGTTTCCTTAAGCCTTCAAGCTGAACCCCTTTAACGACATTCGTCCCCTTTACGTCAAGTCGGGCGATAAGACGGAAGCTGCTCATTCTCAATCAATCAGCGAAAACGGAATGACGCAAACGCCACTCCCCGTTCGTCCTTTCCCACAGATGTGGAGAACGGAAATTATCACAAAGCCGCGTGAAATATTCTTTGTCCATTATTGGTTGCTCAAACATCTTAGATGCAATTGGATACTCCTCTGACGGAATACTGAGGTAACGAAAAATTTCATCAGCAAAGCGTTCAGGCCACTCTCCGTCGTATTTCCGCACTAACGCAACACCCTCTTCTCGATTTATTTCATTGTTTCTGATTTCCTGCGATGCATCGTAACTTGCCCGCCCTAGACCAAATTTTATATAAGTTGTGTAATAATGAAAGTCGTCAATCTTGTCATCAATGCTGTTGTATTTACTGTATGTACCAACAGTTCGCTCTGGAGAAGGTCTAAAACCGCCGTGCTCGACAGCATAATAAAAACATCCCTGAGGATGCCATGGCAGGTAATACCCCAAATAATAAATTTCAACCTTCTGATTACCTACGCTTGCAGTATTTACTGGAAGATAAGGAGCGAGGTCCCCGTATGACAGCCCAAAATCGCCATTCAATTCGCTAACTGACGCTCCGCCAAAATAGAGTTGGTTAAAATCATCGCCGATGCAAAATTCAGTACTATATGAAGCTGAGGTTCCTTCAGAAAATTTGGTGTTGTATTCGGCGCTGTTTTCTCCGTAAAAAACCAAAGGGATATTGTATCTAATGCTAAGTTTATATGCCAAATGCTTTTGCCCAAGAATGAATGGTTGAAATGGATGCAGCAAATTATCAACAGCCAGTCTGGTTAATAAACGATGCACACGTGGATTCGGCGTGTGTAAAATGTTATCAAATCCAGCGTTTACCCAAGCTTGAAAGTTATGCCACCCACATTCGGTATAGATGTGCGGCGCCCATGTTATGGTTAACGGATGCATGCCGTATTTGTACTTAAGCATATGAGCCGCGTAAAAGCTGTCTTTCCCACCCGACCCAGGAACTATACAGTCATATGATCCGTCTTCACTTCGAAAGCGCTCACAAAGCTCTTTCAGTTCGCGTTCACGCTTCGTCCAATCTATCGATGTAGCTTTTGCCTCATTGAACCTACACGCATCGCAAACTTGCTTTTCATTAAGCGGCATTGTTTTCTTTTTGGACTCAATCGTATGCAGGAATTCCACGGCTGAACTTGGAAGCTGATTCGACATGACGCATTTCTTACAAAACTTAATGTCCTTCGGCAGCCCGTATTTCGCAGAAGGATTTGGATCCGAAAGATTAAATTGATTGAAATCGACAGAGGACGGATATGGAATGATACGCATAAATACTCCTAGAAACCAAATATAAACTCCATTTAATTAATCTACAACACACCCGCACCGTACAAATGACGCCTCTTTAATTTGCGCGCCTTGTACAATTACCGAGTTGCTGCCAATAAAACTGCCTGCGCCAACTACCACCCCACCGTTTATTACTACAGCTGTTGAAACATGGCAATTATCACCAACAGTAGCATCATGTTCTATAAGCGACTTCGAGTTAATTATACAGTTTTCCCCAATTTTTACACCAGAATTCACCAACGCGTGATGCATCACTATTGTACCTCGACCAATATTGGCGTGTTTTGAAATATAAGCTAAGGGCGATATGATCGTTGCAATATTTGCATCATATTTTTTCAAATAATCAAATAATCTTTTCCTTAAATTGGCCATTTTTAGTTGTCCTAAGGTGACAAGGAAGTATATCCCCCCCCCCCCCCTTCCATAGCCAGTTCCTGTATACGAGAGTCGTCTCCAATAATGCTATATCCTAAGACAGGTGTTCCTATTTTTAAGTTTTTATCCAGAATCCCAAGTATTCTGAATTTTCCCTCGTGCTCGATGACGTCAATGCAGCTTCGGCAGTGACCACCTCCGCCTATAAGCGCCAAATCTTTCATAATATCTTACTCACGATATAGTCTATTTCCCTTGTCGTTAAAGTAGTACTGCAAGGAATATTTACTAATTTTTGCCAGTATTCAACAGCTTTGGTAAGCATATAGGATTGACAGTGTTTGTATGGCCTCAAGGTGTGAATTAAGTTCCATATAGGCCGACTTTGTATACCATTTGCTTTAAGCTTATCCAGCAACTCATCGCGCTTATCCGTTACAAGCGAATAGAACCACCTGTTAGAGCGTACGCTATCCTGAAAATCGAGCAAGTTCAGGCTAGCCGCCTTATACGCATTGTAATTCCTTTCCTTTGTCGCAATGAATTGCTCTAACTGTTCCAGCTGCGCAATACCAACAACTGCTTGCAAATTGGTCATGCGATAATTGTAACCAATTTCATCATGGACGAATTTTACATCGTCATCTTTCGCCTGATTAGCCAAATATTTCGCTCGGTCTACCAGATCGGAATTGCGGGCTGTTATTGCTCCGCCTCCACCCGTAGTGATTATTTTATTGCCATTGAATGAATACACGCCAAAATCACCGATGGTTCCGGTAAAATCACCGGTTTCTCTGTGGTATGAGCCCAAGGCTTCAGTCGCATCTTCAATCACTTTAAGATTGTATTTCTGTGCCAATGCCATCAGCGCATACATATCAACCATATTCCCAAAAATATGAACGGCAACCACCGCCTTTATGGTCTTATTAGTTGCTCGATTGACCAGCCTGCCGTTCGCGAAATCGCACTCTGTTTCGCAAAACTCTGCAACTTTTTCAACATCCAGGCAGAGATAATCGTCACAGTCCATAAATATTGGCTCGGCCCCAACGTATCTAGCCGGATTTACAGCCGCAATGAACGTAAGGGTTGGCACAATCACCTCGTCACCATGTCCTACGCCAGATAAAATCATTGCTAAATGCAGGCCAGCGGTACCGCTTTGGATTGCGGCTACTTTCTTGACCTTCAGATACTGAGCAAGCTTTTCTTCAAATTCAGATATCCTTCCGCCGCTTGTTGATATCCACCCGGATTTTACCGCGTCAATCAAGTATTCAAGCTCGTTCCCAGATAAATTAGGGGCAGACAAAGGAATAAAGTCAGACATTATAAATATGAGTTTTGTATTTTTTAAGATTTTCGGGAACAGCAAACCAATCGATGGTTTCGCGCAGTCCTTGCTCTAGGCTGTATTCAGGCCTGAACCCGACCATTTTCTTGATTTTGCTGTTATCGCAGCACAGCCGCCTAACCTCGGATTTTTCCGGGCGCATTCTTTGGCTATCTGTTACACACTCTGCATCGCTGTTCATTGTTTGCTTAATAAGCTGAAAGACGTCTGCTATTGAAATTTCCTGATTTGATCCTATGTTTACGGTCTCGCCAACTGATTGATCGCATTTGGCTAGTTCAATAAACCCACTAACCGTATCTTTCACGTAGTTAAAATCCCTGGTAGGCGTTACATCCCCAAGGTAGATCTGCTTCTTTCCACTAGCGATCTGAGTAATTATGGTTGGAATAATTGCCCGTGCCGACTGCCTGGGGCCATAGGCGTTAAATGGACGCACGATACATACCGGCAGACCAAAAGATTTGTAAAAGCTTTCTGCTATTGCGTCCGCCCCAATCTTGGTCGCACTGTATGGAGATTGCGGTTGAAGCGGATGCTTTTCGTCTATGGGAACGTATTGCGCCGAGCCATAGACCTCGCTGGTTGAAGTAATCAGTGCCTTTTGTACGCCATTTTCAAGCGCTGCCTGGCACACGTTTAAAGTCCCCTTTATGTTTGTGTCAATATAGCTGTCAGGGGCTATATATGAGTAAGGAATAGCTATCAAGGCGGCCAGATGAAAAATTACGTCAACGCCTTCGGCAATTTTGTTTATGTAATGTGCGTCCCGAACGTCTCCGCACAGGACCTCTACGTCGCTTAGGCAGTCTATACCCTCAAGCCACCCCCAGGTATTGAACGAATTATACTGTGACAAAGCCTTTACTCGCAGTCCCTGGTGCACTAAGGCCTCAACCAGATGCGATCCGATGAAGCCGTCGGCCCCGGTTACGAGAATTGTTCTACCTACCAAATCCATTGCCTGTCCGCTCAGACTCAAATACTATGCTGATGGTAATACATTCCTTGCCAAACCTGAAGTGAGTTAGTTCGATCGCTATGAGTCAATCGACGTGTAAGAAAGTTCTGATTACTGGGGCTGCTGGACTTATTGGTCGCTCGGTGGCTGGGCATTTGGTACACGCTGGGTATGATGTGACCGGTTTAATCAGGACGCCCCCAAAAGGCAAACCACCCCCGTTTAAGTATTTCGTGCACGATCTTGCTTGCCCTTTGCAAATTAACGAACATTTCGACGCGATTGTGCACACTGCTGCAAGTGTTGGATATGACTACGATTTTCAAACTTTCAAAGCAAATAATATCGACGCCACTGCCAACATGGCCGAGTTCGCTAAAGCCAAGGGACTAAGGTTCATATATTTGTCCTCCACAAGCGTATACGGTCGCGTAGAAGGGAGGGAGGGGGGGGGGGGTAAATGAAAACACCGACATTATAAATCCAAATTATTACGGATTAACAAAATACGTAGGCGAGTTAATTGTACAGGGTCAGAAGAATATAAAGTCTTTGTGCTTAAGGTTGTCTAGCGTTTTGGGTAAGGGTGCTCGCGGTGTTTTACTGTATAACTTTGCAAAAAAATGTTGGCCAATGAGCCGATAACCGTACATTCGCCCGAGTTCACGATTGCCAATTTTATTCATGTCAACGACCTGGCGAAGTTTATAAACCTGATGTTAGGCAAAGATTTTCAGTCGGATGTTATGGTTTTAAGCTGTCATGAGGGAATAAAGATGATCGACATAGTTAACAGGATGAAGCTTAAGCTAAATTCTGAGTCAGAAATAGCGATTGTCGAGTCGCAGAACAGGTCCTTCACTATAGACGGTTCCAGAGCCAAATCGGTCGGATGGGTATCTATGAGTCCGATTGAAATAATTGATGATTATTGTGCCACTCTATTGACTGGCAATCAGCGCGATTAGAAGCAGCTTAAAACGGTCCGATAAATTCCTTGTTTGGCGAGTCTAAGTAATCACCGGACTTAACGTTCAAAAATGGATCTTGAGTTTTCAAGCCAAGCTGCCGCTTGAC
>JAIRYS010000032.1 GCA_031267535.1 Holosporales bacterium
CCTTTTTGACCAGTTGGGTTATTAAGCCGATTTGCCTGAGCAAAAATTTGCAACCCCAACACTCGCTGTTAAAGAATCCGTTCAAACCGGCAATCCCCCCCCCCCCCCCCCTCCCCCAACTGAAGTTGCGCCAAAAGCAAGCGTTGAAGGCGATACAGCTTCAACTGCCCAAATTAGTGGCGCCGGCGCTGTTGCTGCCGTAAGCAGTAACACTAACAGCATAAGGGTTAAGCTAAGCGCCCTTGAAGATATAATGAACATCACAGGCGAGTTGGTGTTAATCAGAAACCAGCTTCTTCAGGTTTTGAAATCACAAACTGACAGCGAGTTTGCTTATCCCCTGGGTCGTTTGAACAAAATCACAACAAGCATTCAAGAAACGGCAATGAAGATTAGAATGCAACCTATTAAGACTGTGTGGACTAAGCTCACCAGGATAGTAAGGGATTTATCGACTCAGCTCGGCAAGCAAATAGAACTTAAAATGATTGGCGAGGATACCGAGCTAGACCGACAAGTTTTGGAACTAATCGCCGATCCGTTTGTTCATATTATTAGAAACTGCATAGACCATGGGATTGAGCTGCCTGACGTTAGGCAAAAGTCTGGGAAAGGCGCAACTGGCGCCATTACCCTAAACGCTTATCATGAAGGGGGTCACGTTATTATAGAGGTCGCCGATGACGGGATAGGCGTTAATACGGCTAAGCTAAGGGAAAAGCTTCTTGCCAAAGGCGATTTTACACAAAAAGAGCTTGATAAGCTTACTGACGACCAAGTCAATCAATGCATATTTAAAAGCGGAGTCTCAACAGCAGCGAAAGTAACAGACGTCTCCGGACGCGGCGTTGGGATGGACGTCGTTATGACCAACATAGACAAGATCAACGGCATAATTGATCTTCAATCTTCCTTAGGAAAAGGCACAACAATAAAGATAAAAATCCCGCTTACCCTGGCGATTGCACCAGCTTTTATCGTAGAAAGCGCACAGGATGCTTTTGCGGTGCCGCAAACAAATGTGCTTGAAATTTTATTTGGCAGCTCAGGCAAAAATCACAAAACAGATCATATTGACGATAACAAAGTTCTGATTCTGCGGGACGAAATATTTCCGTTAATCAGTCTTCAAGAAGTTTTTGGTCGCTCTGCTTCGGAACAAGAAGGGTATATACTGATTTTGCAGGCTACTAACAGTGTTTTTGGCCTGATAGTCGACAGCCTATTGGACATAGAAGAGATTGTATTAAAGCCGATTGTTTCGGTCCTTAAGGGAACCAAAATCTTTTCCGGAAGCACAATACTGGGGGACGGCCGCGTTATAATGGTCGTTGACCCTAGCGGTATTGCTAAACAAGCCGGCGTCAGCAATACGAGGGAAATCCAAAACCTAGAAACTGTTGAGTGTAAAAAACTTACGCCAATTCTTATGTTCGTAAACTTTAGAGGAGAAACCAACGCAGTAGACTTGCAGAACGTCTCACGCATAGAAAAAGTCAGAAAAAACGCGATAGAAAGCTCTGTCAACGGCTATGTAGTCCAGCATAACAATATCATCATTCCGGTTGTTTTTGATGGGGCGACTAACAACAGGAATTTGTTCTTGATAGTACTTCAGAAAAACAGCGTTAGCATAGCCTTTGCCGTATCAAGTGTCATTGACGTCGTTGACGCCGATTTAGTAGTTCAATGCACTTCCCTCAAAAAAGGATATTTAGGAAGTGCGGTTATAGACGGTACAACCACAGATATACTAGACAGCGAATATTATCTAAATTTGCAGGACTTTGCTAATAGCACGTCGTTTTTAAATCAGACAGCTACAGCAAGCAACATTAACGAAAACCTCAAATATATTGCTTTGGTCAGTTCTAACGACGGTGAAATCTCTGAAATAAAAGAGGTATTGAGCGACCATTTTAATATCAATGCAGTACCAAGCATATCCGGATATTCTGGTCCACTTCCTGAAGTTATCGTGTTAGGCGAGTACATTAAGCAATCTGATTGTCTAGAAATCGCACAAAAAATCAAAGATGAAGCGCCAAATATAAGCGCCGTACCATTGGTGAAGCTGTTCTCCAACGCCAGTAAGCAAGACGTCGCTTCTGGCATTAAAGCCGGGATATTGAGGTATATTCCAGCTAAAAACAAACAGACGATTCTGCAATCGATTGTAAACCTTATTGCCTCCAGACAAAATCCAGGAGGAGATTGATGGCAGACGCCACTAAGCAAATCATGAGCTTTTATGTTAACGAATTGTTTCTGGCAATCGACGTATCCTTTTTACACGATGTGTTAGGGGTAAGGAAATGTAATCAAGTCCCGCTTGCTTCCCCTGGAATAGGCGGCATTATTAACCTAAGAGGCAACATTGTCACCGTCCTTGACGTCGATAACATAACGAAATCCCATGATCAGCCGAACGAGCGGCCATACAACATAGTGTTCGATTTTAATGCCGAGCTGTACAGTCTTGCCGTCGATAAGATTGGTGAGTTTATAAATATAGCAGGAGATAAAATCGATCCCATTCCAAGCGGTATAAACCCCGCCGTTACCGCTATTGCCTCTGGTGTGTTGTACGTGCATGACGAGACCATTTTGGTGTTAGACATTGAAAAAACAATAAAGCTTTTGCAACGAGGCGCCGAAGGTTAGGGCATTTTTAATAACTACTGCGCGTCAGATATGGCAGTCAGTTTCCATTGGGTAGAAGACGCGGTGATTGGTTGCTCAAAATGCCAAATTCGCTTGATTGTTTTTACATACTCAACATCGCCGTCAATGATTTCGCCATCTTGGTTTTTTAAAATTTTGGTTTGCTCAAGCTCAAACAGGACGGATACAACTACGTTGCTCTTAACGTGGGCTAAATCCAGTACTTCAGCCTTTTTTACCGACAACAAAAGGCTCTCTAGTGTTTCCTTACGGCGTTTGCGCTCTTGTATAGATTTCAAAAAAGAATCCAGAATCTCGCCGTTTAGAAGCTGACGCAGCTTATTTTCGTGGCCGTCGTTAAAGGCTTTGTCGATCGCCATTAAAGCTTTTTCCGCCCCCCTCAGAAATGATAATTTGTCAAATTTACGTCCATGTATGCGGACTTCGTCATTTTCTTGGGGCTTGCCGTCTACATCGTCGCTAGAGTCAACTTCGGTTGCCTCGACCTCTATGATATTAGAATCGTCATCGGTATGAGAAAATTCGCCCTTACTCTTGCTGGCAGGCTTTATTCCCATAACTTCATTCAAGCGAATTAACAAAAGCACGACAACTGCCGCAAGGAATATAAAACTAACCATAAACTTCAACCCAAGGTACTCGAGTCGGTACTATAGCAAAAGTAGGCGCGGTAGTGTACATTACTGATAGTTTTGGCAAAGTTTACATTGATTTGATGAACGCAACCAAGGGGATAGTACTGGCAGGTGGTAAAGGAAGCAGGCTTTGGCCGATGACTACGGTCTGTAGCAAGCAGTTGCTTCCAGTATATGATAAACCGGCAATTTATTATCCCATCAGTACGTTGATGCTTACCGGAATCAGGCAAATACTTATAATAAGTTCTCCAGAAGGAATTCAAACAATAAACCGTATCCTTGGCGACGGCAGCCGGTTTGGTATTGAACTGTCGTATGCTGAACAACCTGCGCCAAATGGCTTACCTGAAGCGTTTATAATTGGTGAAAAGTTTATAGGCCAAGATCCTGTAATCATGATCCTTGGCGACAACTTTTTTCATGGACACGCGATTACAGAAATGCTTAGAATCGAGCCACATGAGCACGCCAAGATATTTTTGTACAAAGTCAACGATCCCAGCCGATATGGCGTTGCCGAGCTTAATGAAAAGGGGCGGGTAATGTCCGTAGTCGAGAAACCTACCCATTCTCACTCAAACCTGGCAATTACTGGATTTTATTATTTTGACGCATCGGTGGCAGAGCGCGCAAAACGGCTTTCTTCTTCCGGAAGGGGCGAGCTGGAGATAACAGACCTAATCAGCCAATATATCGCTGAAGAGCTGTTATCTGCAGCGGTGTTTGGAAGGGGGTATGTTTGGTTCGATATTGGAACGCCACAAGCGCTGAACGACGCATCTAATTACGTTGAAGTTATTCAATCCAGACAAGGGATATCGATTGGCTCTCTGGAAGAAGTAGCCTGGCGCATGGGATTTATCACTGATGAAATGTTGAGACGTATAGCCGCGTCTATGCCGCGATGCAGTTATAAATCGTATCTGGAGTCGATTATATGAACATAACCAAAACCTTCATAGACGGCGTCTTTGTTATCGAACCAGACGTCTATAAAGACAAACGCGGCTTCTTGTTTGAAAGTTTTCGCGAAAACAAGTATGGAGAGCTGTGTGAAAAGTTTGTTCTAGATATAGTTTCTTGCGCGCATAAAAACGTCCTTAAAGGGCTGCATTACTCAAGACACAGCGCGCAACTGATCAATATAGTTCATGGAATTATATACGACGTAGTGGTTGATCTTAGGAAAGAGTCGAAAACTTTTAAACAGTACTTTTGTATTCAACTAGACGCCAGTAATCCTAAACAAGTTTATATGCCAAGCAGATGTGCGCATGGTTTGTATGTCTTAAGTGATAACGCGGTTCTCGCTTATAAATGTTCGCGGTATTACGACACAAGCGACGATCTATCTGTTATGTGGAATGATCCAGAACTTGGTATAAAATGGCCGCTGACCAGCGAACCAATACTGTCAGATAAAGATCGCAGAGGAAAGCGTGTCTCAAACGTCGAGTTTTGTTAAGCTTACGCTGCTTGTATTTTTAAAGGATAGGTTCGCCTTTACTAAGCGGCTTTGCGCCTATCTTCAGGATATAAATTATCCGTATCATGTGATTTTTGCCGACGGATCTGGATCGGATGATCATAAGAAATATTTTGGCGAAAATCGTTTTAGCTTCAGTTATGAATATAAAAAATATCCGGTTGATAAGGATATATATGCATACGCCAAGAAAGCACGATTGGCTTCTGCTTTGGTGAAAACGCCATATGTAATGCTTTGCGACAATGATGATTTTCCGATTGTGAGCGGCCAAGATGCGGCTTTAGGTTTTTTAGAAAATCATTCGGACTATATAGGGTGCAATGGTCGGGTCAGGGGTTTGATATTAGATCCTGACGCCTCTAAGCCTGCAGGGAGATACATATTTTGGAAAAAGTATTACTGTAACGATATGGACTTTCCCGTAAGAGTAGACCAAGCTTCTGCAGTTGAGAGAATTACGGCCTGGCAGCCGTCGTGTTGTTCCTTGTGGTATAGCGTTTTTAGAACCGAGGCTCTCAAGCAAATGTATGAAGATATGGATAAACTCGTTCTTTCGGATTTTGGTCCGATGGAACTGTTTTTTAGCTATTTTATACTGTCTAAAGGAAAGGTTGCTCATATAAACGACACAACATACATAAGACAGCAAGGATCGTCTCAAGCCTCTGCATCGCAAGGGGATTCCTTTTTTATGCGTTTGTTTTTTCATGATTGGATGAACGACGTCAGAAAAGTTATGGACTATATGCAGGCGCATTACCCAAATGAGGAAACGCCGACCGGTCAGAACTTAAGAGATTATTTGTACTACATACTTGCCAAGAGAAGTGAAAATTGCTATTGCATGCGTATGAAAAGTTGTCTGAGTCTTTATAAATGGGCCTTAGAGCGTGGGATATTTATTGAGCTTTTGATAAAAAAGCTTTTTAAGCTTACACCTAACTTAGTGTCCAAGCTTTCTGGTCTGTTGAACAAGAATTTCGCGTCAAACGACGAGGTAAAGGCCGTGGAAAACGCCATTATAGGGCGGGTTTACTAGGCTTCTCTTGTCGTTTAGCTCTGTAATAAACGTAGACGCCGCTTAGCATTATAATGCTGACGCCGGTTAGGTTTTGGTATGTTGGCGTTGTTCCCAGCATCATAAAATCTAAAGCAAAGACCCAGGCATACGAAGTGTAATCAAGCGGCGCGAGAGCAGAGCTGTCTGATAAGCTTAAGGCTGAAGCTATCAAGTATTGAGCTGTCGCAAGCAAGACTCCGATAGAAATGAAATAAGGCCATTGTTCGACAGGTACCGACCTCCAGAAAAGAGGTAAAAACGGCATCATTAGAATTATCGTGACCAAATTAGGGTAAATTGTAATGGTAAGGCTGTGCTCGGTTGTCGACAGTTTACGCATACATATCCTATTCATAGAAGCAAAAAACGCCCCCGCCAAAGCAACGAATAACCCCATTCTTGAATCGAGATAGTGACTGCCTGGATTCATGGCTATCGTCACGCCTACAAGGCCAATGGTCACCGCCCCCCACAATCTGACGTCGACTTTTTCTTTAAGAAACAAGTATCCAGATATGGTTGTGAATATTGCTGTTGTGTAGCTCATTGTATAGACGTTAACCAAGCATGTGCTCTGAATGGCAAACAGGAAAAAGGTTGTGTTTAGCACGCTAAACACCAATCTTACCGTATGGGTTTTCACGCGATGTGTTTTTAGGTAAAAAATCAGCCCTTTTGGGGTCAGGGACGCCACTAACAGCATTGGCAACACTCTGACCAAATCTCTAATGAATATAACCTGGAATAACGAATAATCCGGCATCACAGTGTATTTCATAAGACAGTCGGAAATCGCATAGATGATGATCGCGAGCTCCATATAAATCGCGCCTTTGAGGGGGGATTGTTTGCGCATATTTTAGACTTCAGGCAAGCCGCCAACCGACAAACAGGATCAGTTTACTTTTATCATACCAACCAGATCACGCAGTTCTTGCTTTGCCGTAACATGAGATATTGTAAGAGACTTGTCCATTAATTCGAAATCCAGCAAAGTAAGCCCTGATACAAATAGCTCGCGAAAGATGACTCGTTCATTGAATCCGGTTGCAAGCCTGAATCCAATCCGTTTAGCAAGGGAAACAAGCACATCTTCAACTTTGCCCCGGTTATGAGAGTACAGGTTCGTAAGGCGGTTGCGCATAACAATCCAGTCGATAGAGCGCTTATCTCGCATCATGCGGGCTTTCCTTTGTTCCCAGACCATCTCAGAGTATAAACTCGGCGACAAGTTATCCTCATCAACCCTCACAAGCATATCAAGGTCTACAAAGCTGTCGTTAAGCGGGGTTATAATTGTATCGGCGTGTGAATGAGCCAAACGCGATAAGAACGTGTCATTGCCAGGCGTGTCGATTAGTATAAAGTCGTGGTCGCTAAGCTTTTGCATTGCCAAATCAAAGCTGCTTTGTTCCTCTTTTTTCGCAGACTCTGGCTCGTTAAGGTTGCTTTTGTGTACTGAAAAATGCTGAGGCGCCGCTATAGAAGCTTGTTTTGTCTGCTGATATTTAAGTCTGTTATTTATATATCTAGTAAGCGTACCTTGCCTAGCGTCAACGTCTACAGTTCCCACCTTGCATCCATTTGCCAAAAAATGCATGGCAATGTGCATACAAATGGTGGACTTGCCCGTTCCGCCTTTTTCGTTACCTAGGACTATTACATGAGGCCTTGCCAACGCTTCTTCTCCTGTCTTGGTTTGTTAGAGATTTTCTTGCCGCTATGATAGATGACATACCCAGCAATTGCCACACATACCGTCAGTATAGATACTATTATGGTAGTCATGGCGTTAATTTGTGGAGAAAGCCCCATACGAATGCTGGAAAAAACGACCATAGGAAGGGTCGTAGACTGTGGCCCTGACACAAAACTAGCCAAAACCACATCGTCAAAGGACAAAACGAATGAGAGTATCCACCCGCTCATAATTGCAGAAGATATTGACGGTATAGTTATAGCGAAAAATACTTTGACTGGGGTTGCGCCTAAATCCAAAGCGGCTTCTTCTATGGAAGAATCCATTTCTGTCAGTCTCGATTGAATCACCGCTGTTACATAGGACAACGACAAGGTGATATGCGCAATGGTGACTGTCAGTATACCATGCTCGCCGGGCCAACCGAGCAGATTGGTCATGCTTACAAAAAGCAGTAATAAGGAAAGCCCTACAACAACATCCGGCATAATCAAAGGCGCAGCTATCATGCCTACAAAAAACGGCTTACCTTTAAATCGTTTAACCCTGACGATTGCAATGGCGGCCAGCGTTCCAATCAGCACGGAAATTGTAGCCGTGCAGCACGCAATTTTCAGGCTGTTTAGGGCAGCGTCCAGCATTATGCTGTTTTGCGCTAGCGCCTTGTACCATTTGAAGGAAAAGTGCGACCAAGCGGTTACAAACCTCGAATCATTGAACGACAAGGCGATTATACAAAACAGCGGGACATACATAAAAGCATATCCAAACAGCAACATTGAAAGTAAAAACCTAGACCTTTTCATGGATGTTCAATTTCTTGTTTAGCCTGCTTTGCTGCCCGCCGTACCAAAGCGTAACCGGAAGGGCCACAAAGATAATCATCATCACCGACAAGGCTGAAGCAACCGGCCAAGAAAGGTTGGTGAAGAACTCGCTCCAAACTATCCTGCCTATAGTCACCGTACTGACGTCCCCAAGGATTTCTGGCATCACGTACTCGCCAATAGCCGGCATAAAAACCAAGGAAAATCCCGTCGCCACACCGCGCATAGAAAGAGGTAAAATGACTGAGAAGAAAGCCTTAGTCGGAGTGCAACCAAGGTCATATGCCGCTTCTACGACAGAATTGTCGATTTTCTCTAAAGAAGAATATATCGGCAGCACCATAAACGGCAAATAGGTATAGACAATGCCTATCGCCACTGCGCAATAGTTGCCCATAAGCTTAAGCGGCTGGTCAATTATCCCTAAGTACATCAAGGCTTTGTTAATCAAACCCGTCGGGGCCAGCAGTATTACCCAAGAATAGACTCTGATTAAAAAAGAGGTCCAAAAAGGCAACACTATCAGCATCAACAGTATCATTCTAATTTTTGGTCGCGACCTGACAATCGCATACGCCATTGGATAGCCGATTAACAAGCAAGCAAACGCTGAGTTTGCCGCGATTACTACAGAGGTTGTGAATGTTCTTACATACAAATCATCGGTAAACAAAAGACGATAATTGGCAAAGTTGAAAGTCAACTGCGCTACGTTGTCATTAATCCATTTCAAGATGTTGCTGTATGGCGGGATTTGCAGAACGCTGTCAGCAAAGCTGATTTTAAGCAAAATCAAGCATGGACACAAAAAAAACACCAACAACCAAAAGTAAGGAACCCCTACTATCAACGAGCTGCCCCTAAAGTGGAATTTCCAAGTGTTGACTTTTTTCGGCAGCATTCTTCACCTACGCCGTCAATAATATTGCATTTTCTGGAAGCCAATACAGATACACTTCATCATCCCATTGGATTGGCCGTTCTGCTATACGGAACAAATTGGTCGCGGTTGAGTAAACTATATGGCCGTTGGCAAGCTCTACGTGATATATCGACACGTCCCCGAGGTATATGATGTCCTGAACGACTCCTTTGGCGCAGTTATAATTGCGCTCTTTCAAAGGGGTTTTTGATATGACGACTTTTTCCGGCCTTATAGCGACGCTTACGTTAGCGCCAATTGCTGCAGAAGCAGAATGCTCTACTTTTATATCGCTGTCGTCAAGAACGCTTGACCGCACAATGGCATAGTTTTCCTCTTCTTCCACCACAAGGCCTTCAAACATGTTAATTGCGCCGACAAAATTCGACACATATTTGCAGTTTGGGTATTCGTAAATCTCGGTTGGCGTTCCTACTTGGATTATGCGTCCATCTGCCATGATTCCTATGCGCGAGGCCATGGTCATTGCCTCTTCTTGATCATGCGATACCATAATGAAAGTAATGCCCACTTCCTCCTGAATGTTTACCAGCTCAAGCTGCGTTTTTTCGCGCAATTTCTTATCAAGCGCAGCTAACGGCTCATCCAGCAACAAAAGCTTAGGCCTTTTAACCAAACTTCTTGCCAGCGCGATACGCTGACGCTGTCCGCCCGAAAGTTGATGAGGCTTCCTTTTCTTAAAATCCAGCATTTGCACAAGTTCCAAAACGTCGTCAACTCGCTCATTAATCTGCGATCTGGGAAGTTTCTCCTGCTTAAGACCAAACGCAACGTTTTGCTCGACGTTCATATGCGGAAACAAAGCATAGGACTGAAACACCATACTTACTGGACGGCGATAGGGTGGAATCCCCGACATATCGATTCCATCTATATAGATTTTGCCAGACGACGGCATTTCAAAACCGGCCAACATCCTCAAAAGCGTACTCTTACCGCAACCAGATTTGCCAAGCAAAGAAAACAACTCGCCCTGATAAACCGAAAGATTAACCTCGTCAACCGCAGCCGAACCGTCGTAATCTTTGGTAATGTTTTCTATATAGACGTAGGGTCTTTCTTCCGGGTCATGCCACGGTTCGATTTTATTTAGATGACGAGATTTTGCCGCCACTGCTTGCCGCTCCAATCTCTATTGACTACGACGCGCCTAGTCTGCCCCAATCTATCACGTTTTCACGCACAATCAAGCGCAGAAAGTAAATGATTTAGCTTGACCAGCGCGTTCAAATCCAAAGTGATGGATCGGTCATTACTCCAGGCAAACGCACGCTTATAAATCCATAGGATAAAGCAGAGCCCACTGCTAGCAAGATATCCAGCAGCAATTTTAACTTAAAACGAGTTCAGAGCTCTAAGAGCCGGCAAACCAGGAAGTCCTCTCGACCTCCGAGCCGCAGCTTTTGCTGCGTACCATCAGACTTTGCCGCAGCAGAGGATCTCGAGGTTCTAACTCTGGCCCGCTGTTGATCTTTTGCCTTTCCGCCTTCTTTCTCCGACAAGCTAAGCAACCTTTGAGGTTTGCTCAGTT
>JAIRYS010000004.1 GCA_031267535.1 Holosporales bacterium
CGCGGAATCGTCCATAATTGCTGATATATCCGGAGCGTCGGTGACTTTCATGCCAATGGAATGATAACCGGAATCCACGTATACGACCTCGCCAGTAACGCCGGAGCTTAAATCGCTGATCATAAATACCGCCGTCCCACCAACATCCTCCAGCGTAGTGTTTCTTCTTAGCGGAGAGTTATACTGATTCCACTTCAATATATACCTAAAATCCCCTATGCCGGAGGATGCCCGCGTTCTGATTGGGCCAGCCGAAATAGCGTTTACCCTTATATTTCTGGGCCCCAGATCCGTCGCTATGTACCTTACGCTGGATTCCAGCGCCGCCTTAGCGATTCCCATGACGTTATAATTAGGAACAACTCGCTCTGCCCCCAAATATGAAAGCGCAATCATGCTTCCGCCATTTGGCATCACCGACTGCACCCTCCTGCACAACGAAGTAAACGAATAGCAAGATACGTCCATCGTCTTGAGGAAATTATCCTTGGTTGTATCATAGTAGTTGCCACGTAGCTGGTTTTTGTCAGAATTTGCAACCGCATGTACTAAAAAATCAACAGACGCCCATTGAGTAGTTAATTGTTCAAAAAACGAGTCGATACTGGCTTCGTCCAATACGTCGCATTCTATTAAAATCTTTGATCCAATAGCGTCCGCCAGCGGCTTAACGTCTTTCAAAAGCCGTTCTGATTGATAGCTGAAGGCCAGTTCTGCGCCATGCTGGCCTAGACTTTTCGCTATGCCCCAGGCGATTGACCGCTCGTTGGCCATGCCCATAATAACGCCACGTTTGCCCTTTAGGAGGTTAGAGATCATGTCCATATAGCAGCTTCCTTCTTAACGACTTGGCCCTAACATACATAGGGTTTTTAGTGAACATTGCTAAACCTAGCACAGTATTGTAGAAATGCATAAAGATTAGAGCCAATCAAATGGTTTAACTGGGGCGTAGCCAAGTGGTAAGGCAGCGGGTTTTGGTCCCGCCATCGTGGGTTCGAATCCTCCCGCCCCAACCAAATATATTGGTTTTTTTGAATTCCTCGTTGATTTCTTAACGCGATACTGTCATGAGACTTATATGCGGCCCAAATTGCGACGCGGGGCTGGCTTACAGATTGGCCAGCCGCCTGAAAGCTGAATCCATATCCTGCCGTATCAACAATAAGGACGACCAAAGCGCAGAAGTAAAAATTGAATCAAATCTAGACATGGAGTCAACAATCATAGTTGATTCGTTAATCCCTCCGCTTAATACCAGCTTAGTAAACCTTTTGCTGATTATTGACGCCGCTAAGCGTGCCGACGCTGGGGAAATAACCGCTTTTGTACCGTACTTCGGCTATGGCAGGCAGGATCGCATAATGCCCGGCGCGGCAGTTCCGGCTGAGCTGGTCGGCAGGCTTATTAAAACGTCCGGCGCCGACAGAATTTATTCAATCGATACCCACAGCGCAATAGCCGGGATCAACAACATCTGCCCAGCAAAATTGTTTGCCAAAAACCTGAATAAGCACACAAAGGGAATGACGCCGGGTAGTATAACAGTTTTATCGCCTGATAATGGCAGCATTGGGCGAGCAAGGCAATTAGCCGGCCTGTTGAATACTTCGTTTGCTTCAATCGCAAAAACAAGGTCCGGCAATGGTCAGGTTGCGGGAAGTCTTTCACGACCAACGCTCACAGAAAACTGCATAATAATTGATGATATCATCGACAGCGGAGCAACCATGGATCACGCATGCATGACCTCCATAAAGGCGGGGGCCGAAAGTTTGATATTATGCTGTACACATTTGCTTAAATATGCATCTGCACAAATAATAATCGACAAATATCCTCAGATAACACAGTTACTAACAACAAACACCATTAATCAACCGGCGATATGCGGCAAACTGATATCATTAGATGCCTCTGGTCTGTTTGTAAAAAGCCTTTGTAAAGTGAGCATTTCTTAATCCTTTGTAGGTAGCATTGTATATATAAGGTTGTGTGAAACACAATGATTGATGACAAACTGTGTTCGCGGCTGCTTTCCCCTTTGATGCAAGAAGTTCGTATGAATATGCTTGCAATGGCTGGCGTGAGTGATGTTGAGTTTCAAAACGGACAAATTTGTGAAGTTTCCAGTGTTAAACTGAACGAAGTCACCGTTTTTCAGGAAGCGTTGGGAGAGGTCTCTGGCCGAATTTGCCTTTCTTTTTCCAAACAAGTTGCGATTAACTTGAGCAACAAGATTATGTCCAAAATATGTGGCGAAAACGCCAATATAAAAGAGTTCAACGAAGACGCGGAAGAAGCTTTGAAGGAACTTTTGAACATAATTTTGGGGAAAGCTACGGCGCTTCTTGAGCAGGATAACCTCGGGCTTATATTTGAACCTCCGGTTATTTCACAGGATGCTGAACAAATGATGGAGGGGGCGTCAGAGGTGATAACGGCAAAAGCTTCGTCTTCTGCGATCGGCGATTTTGATTTGTTATACGTTGTGAAATAACGCATAGAGAAAAGAATGCTCAAGAACGATGCGACAATTTTGATAATAGACGATTCAAAAGTCGCGCGTATGATGCTTAAAAAAATCCTGAACGATCTGGGGTATGATAATATCGCAGAGGCTGTTGACGGGCCGGATGGCATAGCTTGCTATGCTGAGAAAGAGCCAAATTTGATTTTCCTTGATATAGTTATGCCGGGCATGACCGGCGATGAAGTTTTGGCTAATATCCGCGCGCTGGACGAGAAAACGCCAGTTATCATCCTGTCATCAGCAAGCAGCGAAATTCAAGTAGATATATGTAGGCAAGTGGGTATTTCTGACTTCATCAAAAAACCGCTTACCATGGAAGCTGGGCCGGATACGATAAAAGCGGCTTTGGAAAAGCTCAACGCATAGACTGCGTACGGCTAATCGTTTCGCAACGCCGCTTTACTGGCTCAGCCATCATTTAACTTGACATCATACGCACGTACAGCTAGGCTTCCGCAACGGTTATTTATAGCGGACTGCAGGATATGGCGCGGGTATGTAAAATCACTGGCAAAAGAGTTTTAACCGGCAATAATGTTAGTCATGCTAATAACAAAACCAGAAGGCGATTCTTGCCTAATCTTCAATCAGTTTCCTTTCCAAGTAGTCTTTTGAAGCGCCAAATCGGAATCAGCAGCATATCCCCTGCCGGGATACGTTTTGTCGAAAAATGCGGAGGTATTGATTCATTTTTGCTGAATACCCCAACCGGTAAGCTTTCTCAGCCTATGAGAAAACTTCAAAAAACGCTCATGACGTTTGAACAAACAGACGAATGATTCAAGTCGGATAGACTATTATTGAGAAGGTGTGTTTATACTTCTATTGTAAGGCCGTCGCAGGCAGGAATCATATGATCGGGTAGCCTGCAGAGCAAATCATCATAATCGGCATTCAGTCCCATATTGGTTAGGAATATTCGTTTTGGCTTTATTACTTCCGCCCACTTTAGAACTTGCTCCAGCCCGGCATGAGTTGAATTTGTCCCGACTTCTAAGCATTCGACAATCCAAACGTCAATGCCTTGTAAGCGCTTGATATTTTCCGGCGGCAAATCCTTCATTTCAATCGTGTAGGCGAAGTTCCCTACACGCAGGCCCAAAGTATTGCAAGGCCCGTGGTCCTGAACCATCCAGACACAGCTTATACCGCAAATATCCAACGGATTATCTTTAACAACTCGCGCGCTTAGGCAGGTGGAGTACCAAGTTCGGTTAAATGCGCCAGGGTCAAATAGATAACTAAACCGCATGGTGATATCGTTAATGGTATCTTGGTCGCCGTACACAGGGATTATCTTGTTATGAGCTTGGGATATTCTTCTAAGTTCGTTTATGCCGTGCGTATGGTCGCCATGCATGTGCGTGTAAAACACCGCGTCGATTCGATTTACTCCAGCGCTTAGAAGTTGATACCGCAAATCAGGAGACGTATCGACCAGCAGATTGGTATCCGCGCTTTGTATTAGGATAGAGGATCTGGTACGGCGATTTTTGGGGTTTTGAGGATTACAAGCCCCCCAGCCGAATCCAACATCAGGAACGCCGCCTGATGACCCACACCCTAAAATCCTGACCGTTAACCGCTTAGACATTGATTGCTTTCGTAAACAGAGCGTAAAAGTTTTTGTGTATTTGTGCAGTTAAGTCTCGGATATCGACGCCTCTAAGTTCGGCAATTTTTTCGGCGACATGCTTTACATAAGCCGGCTCGTTTCGCTTGCCGCGTACAGGTTCCGGCGCGAGGAAAGGGGCGTCTGTCTCAGCCAAAATGCGATTTATTGGCGCTTTCTTGACCAGTTCGCGCAAAACGTCAGATTTCTTAAAGGTTATTATTCCGGAAAACGAGATATAAAACCCCAAATCAAGCGCCTGCCGCATAAGCCATTCGCTTCCTGCAAAACAATGAATAACCCCGCTTGCTGCGCCGATGGATTTGAGTATCCTTATCGTGTCTTCTTCGGCGTTTCTGGTATGAATAATCAAGGGCAATCCTGCGCTTATGCCGGCTTTGGCTTGTAGAGTGAAAAGTTTCTTCTGTAGCATGTGGTCAATACCGTCGTAAGAATAATCCAAACCAATTTCACCCACGGACACAGTTTTGGGATTTTGGGCGCAGGTTTGTATCCAAGCTGATATGGCTTGTTCATCCAAAGAATCGGCATATTCCTGGGTCTCGCTGGGATGTATGCCAACAGTGTTGAATATGCCCTCGTATTCTTCGGAAATGTCCAGCATTTGTGGATAATCGGACGTCTTTGTGCAAACAGACAGCATAACTGTAATTCCGCCTGACCTAGCTCGGCCAATTATATCAGGCAAATCATTACTAAACTCGCAAGAGGCGATGTGACAATGGCTGTCTATTAGCATAACGCAGTGATTCGTAATATCATACGGCTTATCCCAGGATTAGGCTGGGAAATACAGTTGGTGCAACGATATATGCTTGAAGGTTTTTTCGCAATCCTCAACACAGAGGCCGTGGCTTTGATAGAACTTATTTTTTGCGTGACTTTTATGTTGATGCTGCTGAAGTACTTTGGCGCTTATGGACTGTATGTCTATATAACTGTTATATCAATCGTCGCCAATATTCAGAACCTGAGAGTAGTAAACTATTTGTTTATGGCCGATCCCATGGTGCTTGGAACAATAACGTTCTCAACGATGTTTATCGCCGGTAACCTAATGACCGAATATTACGGCCCGATTGTGGCCAGGCGCGGCGTTTTAGCAAGCGTATTCGGCTATGGCATGTTCTCGTTTCTGATGCTTACGACAAGCTGCTATCCAGTTGGACAGAACGTGCCTTCTGGCGTATTGGATATGTGCGCTGAGCTTAAACAAGTATTTACGCCTGTTCCATACTTGTTTGTGGCAAGCGTGCTGGCCTTGATGATTGCACAGTATACCAATGTTGCCATATATGCGGCGGTAAAACACGTAACGCCAGCGCGGTTCATGTGGATTCGTTCTTTTGTCTCTCTCACTTTGTCCATATTTGTCGATGGCGTTGTATATGCAATATTGGCGTGGAAAGTGTTTTATGCTTTGCCTATAGACTGGGGTACGCTGTTTAAGACCTATGTCTTAAGAAATTATGTCTTGTCCGTGTTGATTTTATGGTGCAGCTCTCCGGTAGTGTGCTTGGCCGAGAAATTCATCCCGGAAGACAGATAAATGAATGATTTGTACCCAAACTTCAGCTTTTCGGTTACCAGCCAAAACGGCGGCGCCCGTACAGGTGTAATCAAGTGTCCGCATGGCTGTATTGAGACGCCGGCCTTTATCTTTTGTGGGACCAAAGCTTCGGTTAAGGGATTGTTTCCAGATCAACTGCTTAACGCCGGTACGCAGATTATACTTTCAAACACCTACCACCTGATGCTTCAGCCAGGAGCGGAAATCATACAAAAAGCCGGAGGATTGCATAAATTCATGGGCTGGAACAGACCGCTGCTTAGCGATTCCGGCGGATTTCAAATATTCAGCCTGGGACACGGCTCTGTGTCAGATGAAATAAAAGGAAGAAGGCCGGTAGGCAGATCCCCATCGGTGATCGATATCGCTGAAGGCGGGGTGCTGTTTAAGTCTTATGTCGACGGCAGTCAGCAAGAACTTACCCCAGAAAAATCAGTCGATATACAAAGGAAATTAGGGGTGGATTTCATGTTAACCCTAGACGAATGTACGCCGTATCATGCTGATCAAGAATACACTGAACAATCAATGCAACGCAGCCACAGATGGGAAAAGCGCTCTCTGGATGAATTTATAAAATGCAACGACGGCACGCAGTCGATCTATGGTATAGTGCAAGGCGGCGTGTATCCAGAGTTTAGGCAGCAAAGCGCGGATTTTGTCAATGAGCAGCCCTTTTTTGGCATTGCGATTGGAGGAACGTTGGGGTCAACTAAGCAACAGATGTATGATATTGTAAGCGAATGTGTAGGTAGAATTGACAGAACGCGCCCAGTACATCTTCTTGGTATAGGCGGGATAAGCGATATATTTCATAATGTAGAATCTGGCATAGATACGCTTGATTGCGTAAGCCCAACCCGTATAGCCAGGCACGGAGGCGCACTTGTTGCGCCATTGCACCGCGACAACAAAAATCGCGAGCATATCAATTTGAAAAGGTCGATGTACGAAATTGACGGCAGTCCCATTCAAACAGATTGCGGCTGTTACACGTGCCAGCACTTCTCCAGAGCCTATCTGCACCATCTGATAAAAGCGAATGAAATGCTAGCTTTGCAAGCTATCACCGTGCATAATGTCACATTTATAAACAACCTAATGTCATTGATACGCGATGCGATACGTTCGGGAACTTTTGCAAAACTTAAAGATGATTGGGCTGGCGATTAGGTACAGTAACCCAAAGCCATTGCTTGTTGTTTTGGTTTGCTTAGCGCTGGCCGGCATTTGCCGCACGGAGCCAGCTTTAGTTAAAGATAGAAAGCATATTTTTCAGTACAAAGTAGTAATAAAAAAAATCAAAAACAATAAACTGTTGCCAGAAGATTTTTGGGAATTGTTTAAACACGATTCAAAACTGTTTATGTATGCAACGCGACCTGTAAGAAGCCTAAAGTTGCTTGATAGCCGGGCTAAACAGGATATTAAATCATTAAAACTAAGAATTCGAGCCTACGGGCATTTTGCCGACAATGTCAGCTATACGATATCTGTGGACCGGCAAAACGGCGCTTTGGTTACTATAATACCAGACTTTGGTCCGGTGTTTAAAATCGCCGACGTAAAAGTGCATTGTTTGTCAGATAAAACCGGCGTTAGAGTTCTTAGCCCGCTGAAGTCGTTGCTGGGCAAGTCGGCCTCGTACACAAATACAGAGGCCGCCGCTTACGTAATCGAAAAAACGTATGGTCAGCAAGGATATCCTTTGGCCAAGGTTACAGAAAAGATTGAGAGGATAAATCGCAAAAACAGAACTATAACCTTGGAATTTAGCGTTGTTCCCGGGCAATTTTTGCTGTTTGGCGATACAAAGATCAAGGTATCTAACTACCTTAATCGCAAGTTTATAGAAAATCGCATCGCATGGAAGCAAGGAGATCCTTACGATGTAAGCAAAATAGAAAAAACAACCAAAAAGTTGCTTAACACACAGATATTTTCGTATGTCGACATCCAAGGTCATGTTGGCAAGTCCGGCAAATACACCCCGGTTACAGTTAATTTAATCAACGATAAACAGCGTGTGTTAGAGTTGGGCGGAGGACTATCAACCACATCTATGCAGCGAAGAACCCGCAGTGGATTTAGGCTGAACAAACTGGACGGCGGCATTAAATCTGTCGTAGCAAAGGCGTCCTGGACGCATTTTAACATGTTTGGAGGAGGAGAGCGTTTCCGTGCCAGCCTTAAAATGACGCCTGCTTCAATTTTTGACAGCAAGAAAGGGCGTAATTTTGAATCGACATTAGATACAGAATTAATGCAGCCGGATGTGCTGAAAACCGACAATGCCGCAATATACCACTTAAAGTGGTCCAGAGAGCCAACCTATGTGTACCTTAAACAAGGCGTTTTGGCTGAAGGCCTGTATGAAATACCAATAGAAAGCAAAACCAATGTACGAGCCGGGCTGTCGATTGAATTTGCTCGAACACATGATTTTGGCGCGTCCAGTATAGACTATGGTGTGGCGAAGGACGTAACCTACACGATGCTTGGCATTCCGATTTATCTTATCTATAACTCTTACGACCATCCGCTGAATCCATCAAGCGGGTGCAATATCAGTGTTGTAGATCTGCCTCAGTATGGCAAAGTTAATTATGCCAGCGACAAAACATCTGGGTTTCATGGTCTGAATTACCTGGAAGGTAGAGCCTCAGTCGCTCAATCGGTTGGCAGGACGAAAAGATTCATAGTGGCCGCTTGGACAGCCCTTAAACAAGTCTCGGGGTTAGCTTTTACCAAGCTTCCGTTGGACAAACGTCTGTATGCCGGCGGTATGAATTCTGTACGAGGATACTCCGATCAAATGGCCGGTCCTGTCATAGACAAATCTACTGAACCTATGGGGGGACGATCAATTTTTGAGCTTGGCGCAGAGCTCAGGGTGAAAATAACCAGCAAGATAGGCCTAGTGTCATTCCTAGAAGGCGCAAAGGTAGCCCAAAGCTTATGGCCAACTGGGGGCGACAAATTTTATAAAGGGTGGGGCGTTGGCTTCAGGTATTATACCAGTATTGGCCCTGTACGCGCAGATCTTGCGTTTCCATGTCAAAAAAGAAAGGGCATAGATTCTCCAATGCAATTTTTAATCAGTTTGGGACAAGCGTTTTAATGAAGGAAGTTGTGAAATATATCTGTTGGGTCGCTATAAGCCTGTTACTGCTGCTTTGCGGCTTGGAACTGACGCTGCGGTCCAATGCTGGAATCAAGTATCTGCTGAAGGCGTTGATGTATTTTCACAATCCAAAATCTTCTGTAGAGGTTGAAAGAGGACATGGGTCTTTGCTTAAGGGCTGCGTACTTGAGAAGGTTAGTATAAGAGATGACGACGTTACGTTTGAAGCAAAATACGTTGATTTCGCAATTTTGGGATTAAGCAAATATGACTTATCGATCCGTGAAGTGCAATACAGTGGCGCCATACTAAAGCATGAACGCTTAGCGGCCTCGTTTGAGGACGTGTCGGTAACCATCGATCACGGTAACAAAAACATCAAAGTAAGCGGAGGCGAGGCAGAACTTACTTCAGGTCGCGCCGTAAAGTTATTTGGCATTAATGGTTTATTGACTGGCAGTAAGTGTGGCGAGGCTTCGAAATTTGAAATAACTGCTCAAAAACTCAGCTGCAATGAATTTAGTGCAAACTTTTTGAAGTTATCTGGGATTTTAAGCGCAGAAGATCGATTGAAGTGTTCGGCGGATTTTTCGGCCGAAAGCTCTGTTTTTAAAAAACTTCCGCTAGGGGTAATAAAGTCCGATCTGGTTATAGAGCAAACGCAAAATGAGCTTAAATACACAGCCAACGACCTTCTAATTGCCGGATGTGTATTTGCGGTTGATGGGGAATATGGCGATCATCTGTCTGGCGAGATTGCCCTAAAATCCATATCCGAACCGTTTCTTAAGGTTTTGTTGGCGCAAATCAAACTGCAATGGGCTTTGCCTATACTTAAAATATTCAAAGGATCTAAGATAAAATTCGACAATGATGGCGAAAAAACCGAATGGAAATTCAAACCCTCAAGCTCAAACAAACGTGTTCCGGAATTGCATGTTGAAGTAAGCGATGCTGGCGACCAAAAAATAATCGCTTTGGAATCAAAAGGGCAGGACGGCTGCTTCCTAGTCAATGGCGAGTTTTGTTACAACTTTAAAGATGAATTAACCGGTTCTTTTTCGCTGTGTTGCCCAAGTGAATTATGGAATATACCGCCGTTTGCAGGCAACCTAAAATTTGGCCAAAGTATGTTTTCTTTTTCTCTAAAAGCAGATGATAACATAACTTCGCTAATCATAGACGGAACTTATGATGACGATTCAATAAACATACTGTCGTTAAAAATATCGTCTCAAGAACTTGAGGCTCATAACAAAACTCATCTGACGTTTTGTAATAAAGCCATATCAGGGAAAATAACGGGAAATATAAAAGACCTTGGCAAATTGGCCCAAATTGGGGGGTTAAGCAACAATATCTCCGGACAAGCTTCATTTGATATAGAGGGTCAAAATTCATCTTTTGATGTTGCCGTTCACGCCAATAAAATCTCAACAAACGCTTTTTCGGCACATGATATAGACATACATATAAAGGATTGGCATGACCTGCTACCTGGCGCGATAAAAGTAAGCGCTAAGTACGGCGATGTCGGCGGCGTAGCCTACAAAAAGCTTTCAATCAAAACGCAAAAATCTGAAACCTCAGATTTAAGGTATGAAATTCTGTGTTTGATTGGCAAATCCAACAAATCCATTCTGTCTGCCTCTGGAGGCCTTTCTGTGTTAGATGAAGGAATACAGGCCTCTATCGACAAGTTTCTTGCGTCGAGTGGTAACAGATTGCTAAGGCTTAAAGATAAAGTCTTTTTGGTCTTTACTAAGGATCAGTTAAAAATTCTTGCGCCAAACATTATCGCAAATGACAACGGAGCGGCATGTTTTATGCTGGACAAACGTCTGGACGGCATAGATATCCGCTGCAATTTGGAAAATTTTCCAGTCTCAATTCTTAAGATTTTTGATATTGGGTTATACAGCTATGGCACTGTTTTCGCTGAATTGATTTGCAAAGGCAAAACGACAAATCCCGCAGTTTCCTGGAAGATTGCCGTTACCGATCTTGCCAAGCGCGCCGATAGCCACAAAGTGAGGCTTCTTTGTGAAGGAAGTTACAACAGCGGTAGATTATCGTCCCTAATCGAGGTTCCCAAGTTGGTCGGCACGCGCGGCAGATGCCAGATCAATCTTGGTTGCAATCTGACCGTTTTCCCTTTTATCTTTACATTAATTGATACCGCTCCATTCGAAGTTGACTGTCGCTTAGAATCACGCTTGAGCAAATCTATTGGGGCGATTTTGTCTGATGAAATGGTTTGCTGGGGCGGCTTGAAATCTTTTTTCAAACTATCTGGAACCCTGCAAAAGCCCATTGTTTCCGGATACGTTACGCTCGCAAATGCGGGGTTTGAGAAAATATCGTCGGGAACATACATCAGAAACCTTAATTTGCGTATTGAGTCCAATAAATCAAGCTCTTTACTGTGCCAGGGGTCGGCAAATGATGCTGATGTAGGTATAGCGACCGCTTACGGTACGGTCAGACTAGCAAATCGAGACTCAATTCCTGTGTTGTTAGGCGATGTTAAGGTCACGTTTCAGAATTTTAAATTAATCGATGAGGATGATCTTATTGTAAGCGTGGATGGCGATTCATTTCTCAAAGGACCGATTCACGACCTGATGTTTTCCGGCAGCCTTGATATGCCTTATGTGTTTGTCGACATAGACACCAACTACAGCGACGACAAGAGCGACATTCAGATTTTGGAGGCCGGCCGACACATAGACGTGTTTACGCAAAAAAAAATACAGGTTCGGCTGCCTTTCAAAAGCAATGTGCATCTTGACTGCAAACAGCTGAAGTTAAAGGGCAAGATGCTTGATTTGTCATGGAAAGGCAACGTGCGTTTGGTGGGTAAAAGTAATGAAGACTCGGCTTTGGAAGGGGGTTTAAAATTAGAAAAAGGGGCGTTCCTATTTCTTGGCAGGACAATCCCGATTATTAACGGAACCATTACTTACAGCCAGAAGGCTCCGTTTGTGCCGGTGGTAAACATGTACGCTAACAAGGATATAGGTATCGCCAAAGTAACCGCCAATATCAAACAACAATCTGGAGAAATTGCCTTCTCGTTGAAGTCTGATCCCATTATGCCGCTTGAAGCAATTTTTTCTCAGTTGCTTTTTGGTAAATCGCAGCATGATTTGACTTTGCTTGAGGCCTTACAAGTTAATGGCGTAGTTGACGTTATAAAAAAGCAATCCAATAAAACATTCGCTTCCGTCCAATCGATGGACGATAACGCTCAGGATCTGTCGCAGTACAACAGCCCAAATACTGGCAACATCAGCCTTGGGCGATATATTGGAAACAATATTTACGTCAGCGCTGAAAGCGATACCGTACACAAAGTCGCCTATATGAAAGTCAAAGTATCGTTGTCGCCAAAGTTATCCGGCGAAGCCAATTCGCTGGGAGAGGTTGGTGTAAACTGGCAAAGACGTTATTAGATTTCAGCTTAGAATTTAGACAAAAATTCTGAAAAAGACTCCGGAAGCATGAGCAATACGCCAATTCTCTGTAGTTCTGCAGCGCTGACGTCAACTGAGGCTTTTCTGTTCATTTTCGAAAGCTTTAGCATGTATTTTTTGATTTTATCAAATGCTTGAAGTTCTATTTGCCGCACGCGTTCACGTGAAAAAGACATCTGTACAGCCAGGTCTTCTAGTTTAGGCGGATCATCGGAAAACCTGCGCTTAACCAGCACTTCGTATTCTGTTTTGTTGAGGATTTTTAAAGAATCAGTCAGAAGATTTTTCCTGTAGTCCAATTCATCTTTTTCCATTACAGACAATTCAAGATTATTGTCGTCTATATTGAGCCAATCGATTAATTCATCCCCGTCTTCGCTTTTCTTCGAGTGTATTGAGATTGTGGTATGCTTTGAGCTTTCCTCTATGGTTTTTATTGCACCTTCATTCACCTTAAGGGTTTGGGCTAATTGAGTGATATTTTCTGTGGTCAGCTGATCTTGCATATTGAGCCCCAACGCGCTTTTAAGGCTTTTTAATTTGAAGAAAGCTTTTTTGTGATCAGAGCTTGAAGTTATCTTAAGAGCAGAACTTGCCTTGAAGATGTAATTCAACAACGTTGCTTTTATCCAATGTATGGCATAGGTCGAGAACCGGAATCCTTGGCTTGGCTGAAAGTGCTTAAGCGCCTGCATAACGCCGATATGTCCCTCGGCAATAAGCTCGTCCAAAGGCAGGCCATATCCTCTGTATCCTTTGGCTATTTTCGCCACCAGACGCATATGGCTTTTAACCAATTTACCAAGAGAGTCCTTATTTCCATCATTTTGCCACTGATTAATCAGCGTAAATTCTTCGTCTTTATCAAGAATAGGGAACTGATTGATTTGATGCAGATATTTGGCGATGTGGGATTCATCTGAAAGCCCGACCTGCATCTCATGTTGAGGCATGTGATATCTCTTCCGTTAGACTTTTTCTTTTATGTTTGTTAGGAAATTATCGATTTCGGTTTGTAATAAAGCGGCTTGCTGAGTCATTTTATCAGAAGCCTCCAACACTTCGGCCGCAGCCCGGCTTACGTATCCAGAGCTTTCTAGAACGTGATTAACACTGGACGCAATATCAACTACTCCAGTTGCAGCGTTTTGGACGTTTTCTGAAATTCCTGCGCTGGCGGCAGTTTGCTCTTCAACAGCGGCGGTTACTGAAGTAGTAAATTCATTAATACTGCTTATGGTTTTGCTTATTCCCTGGATTGCCAATACAACGTCGTCTGTAGAAGATTGGATGTTCTGGATTTGCTCGCTTATATCCTCGGTAGCTTTTGTTGTCTGAGTAGAGAGGGTCTTAACCTCGCCTGCAACTACGGCAAAGCCACGCCCTGCTTCACCTGCGCGAGCTGCTTCTATTGTAGCGTTAAGCGCAAGCAAGTTCGTTTGGTTCGCCACATCAGAGATTAAACTTGCTACATCGCCTATTTTCTGTGCAGTTACCGTAAGTCCCGTAACTTTAAGGTTGGTTTTATCAGCTTCAGTAACAGCTTTGTTAACAATACTTGATGATTCTAGTACGCGTTTGCTTATCTTGTTGAATGAGCTGGAAAGTTCTTTAGTTGCGTCTGCAACAGCCTGCATGTTAAGCGAGGCGTTATCGACAAAAGTCGATGCGCTTTGAGCTTCTTGAGTTGTCTCTTCCGCCAAGCGCAACATTTCTTTAGCAAATTCTTTCAGTTTTCCTGCCGCTTGTGTAACCGAAATCAGAACGTCTTTAACCGCATTTTCGAATTGTTCGGCCAGCATATTGGCTTGCTCTTTATCTCGTCTGCTTTCTTGCTCTTGCATTTGCTTGGATTCTTTTTCAAGCTGCTTTTTATGCACCAAGCTTGCGCGAAAAAACTCCACAGATCGGGCCATTTCACCAACTTCGTCTTTCAGATACATTGCGGGAACTTTGACGTCCAGGTCATCTTTAGCAATTTTCCCCATAATGGTTTGCAAGGTCATTAAGGGGTTAAGCGAGTTTTGCACAATCAAGAAAGATATAATAAGGACAAACACCAGCACGAGAACAGCTTTGCCGACGATGGATTTTTTAATATCGTTCACAAGCGCAGCAAATGGCAATTCAGAGGCAACTAAACACAGTGTCATATCTTCTTGGCCGGGAATCTTTATGCTGCAAAACGAAGCTATATATTCATCATTTGCGATTTTAAGGACGCTGTTTTTTGGTTTGGCGTCACTCGATATCACGTCCTTAATTTGATCTGGTAAAGCGGGAATACTTTCTACAGAGTGTTTAGCTAAAGTCGCTTTTGTTGGTTTGCCGTTAACATAAAGAATCAAATCTTGGCCGACGATCGATTTTATTGACGCTAGCGTATCAACCATGTTTGATGGCTGATTTGTGTGCTTAATATCTTTGGACAGCATAGAAACTGCCGCTTCAGTCTGTTTAACAAGTTGCGTGGTGTAATTCTTTTGCAACCGCTCTTGTATATTAAGCGTTGTGGTGAAAAACATGGTAACAGAAACAATCAGCAACCCTGCAATGTTTGTGGTTAGCAGTTTTGTTTTTAAAGAAACTGCTTTTATAGGCTTGTTTGTATTCTGTCCTTCCATAGCAAAAATGCTTGGTAAGCATGTACGTTAGTCAGACCTTACATTTAACAAGTTTCAAACTTGTTAATTTTGTTGATTTTTTTAAAGCTACTACCGCGTATCTATCGCGAAAAATTTAGCGTAGAACCTCTTATACACCTCGGTCAGCTTGATGATATCGTCTGTTGCGACAGATTCGTTAGTTTTGTGTACTTCGTCTCCAGGTACGCCGAATTCAACAACCGGACAATATTTGGACACAAATCGACCGTCAGTCGTCCCGCCGCCAGCTGACATATCTGATTCAGTTCCCAAAATTTCAGTTATCGAGGACTTCATGTACTGTATAAGCTTTTCATCATCGCAAATAAATGGATCAAAATTGTATTGGAGCGTAATGGACAAATTTTCGGAAGATGCAAAGAAATTGCTTTTGGCAGTTCTTAGATCATTCAGCAAAGATTCTGCAGTGTGCAGCGTGTTATATCTAATGTTAAGTCTGGCTTTAGCGCACGATGGAATCACATTCGATACAGGATTACCTACATCTATTGATGTTATTTCCAGATTCGTTGGCGGGAACTTTCCAACGCCAGAGTCCCAGATTTTACCTTTAAGAAAATTCAAATATCCTACAAGCGGAGTTATGGGATTAAGCGCTTTTTCCGGATGGGCTACGTGTCCCTGAACTCCACAAGAAAGCAGATCAACGGTAAAGCTGCCCCTGTGGCCTACGCAAAAGGCCTGGCCTAAATAACCGTTGCCAGTTGGCTCTGCGACTAAACAGGCGTCAAACTTTATACCTTGGTCGCAACACCATTTAAGAATGGCACGCGTACCATGCTCGGTCCCACATTCTTCATCCCCAGTAACAAGAAAAGATAATGTTCCTCGAAATTCTTTGTCGACCAGATACTTTGCCGCAACTGCAGCGCAGGCAAAACCGGACTTCATGTCTACACTGCCTCTGCCAACCAAGACGCCATTTTCTATGTCGGCGGCAAATGGGTCGTGCTTCCATTGTGATAAATCGCCAGCTGGCACTACGTCCAGATGTCCAACTACAGTCAAGTGCGGAGCCCCATGTCCAAATTCAGCGTAAAGGTTTTTTATATGCCAGTCAGCGGGGCCACCTTCAATTACATGCGTCTTGAAGCCTAGATCGCGCAAAAAACCAGCGGCTAAATCCATAACGCCATTATCGTATGGAGTAACGCTTTTACACCTTATCAGTTGCTGGGTAAAAGTGACGGAGTCTGGGGTGGTGTTGTAATTCACGTATATACCTTATTAGATACTTTAAAGTATAGATAAGCGCCATATGCCGCTAAGGGTAAGCATAGCCATTGGCCTATGCTAAATCCTGTATAGATTACAATCATCAAATTTAGCTCTTCGTCTGGTTCTCTGACGAATTCAACAAAAAACCTGAAACAGGCGTAGCAGATGCAGAATGTCGACGAAAGGGTGCCGACTATGTATTTTCGCCGCTTCTGTTTTTTTATCACGCAAAATAGCACTAAAAATAAAGCTATGCCCTCAAGTAAAGCTTCGTAAATTTGGCTGGGGTGTCTTGGTAATGGCCCTGCGCCGGGGAAAACTATTCCCCAGGGGACTGTGGTTATTTTACCAACGACCTCTGCATTAATGAAATTCGCTAACCGCCCCAGAAAAAGTCCAATTGGAACCGATGCAGCCGTTAAGTCAGCCAATGCTAAAAATTGCTTTTTATTCATATAACAGAATAACGCGCAAGCCGACACAACGCCAATTAACCCTCCATGAAATGACATGCCGCCTTCGCGAATTGCCAAAATCTTGATCGGATTGTCTAAGTAGTATTCTGGCTCAAAAAAACAAACATGACCAAGCCTTCCTCCTATGATAATCCCCACTATTGCAAACGACAGGAACCGTTCGATCTCTTGTTTTGAAAAACCCAATTTAAGCGATAAATTCACCCTAATTGCATAGAAATAACCCAGTAATATCCCAACTATATAAGCTATTGCGTACCAATATATGTCTATGTTGAAGATACTGAACGCAACTCGGCTAACTTCGGGAAATACTATCATTGGCATTGGTTTGTCTTTTTCATATAGGCTAATAGTGTGCGCAATAGTAGTTCTTCCACTGTTGCCACACAAGAACGCCCCAAAGGGCATATTGCCAATTTATCTGGCTTTTTTGGTGCTGAGACATTCTGCTCTCTATTACCCCAAGGGGCAGAATGCCGTCGGTTTTTATGTCTGCTAGCAACGACATTGCCCAGTCTTTAAGCTCGCCTCTAAGCCAGATATCAATTGGCAGCCCAAATCCCATCTTCGGTCGGTCGACCATCGCTTGTGGCACATGCTTGTACAGTATTTGCTTAAGAATATACTTCGTTGTTAGGCCGTTAAGCTTCCAGTTGTCTGGAATTCTGCAAGACAGTTCGTACAGTCCATGATTTAGCAATGGCACCCTTGATTCCAAACTGGTATACATGCTGCTGCGATCAACTTTTGTTAAAATCACATCAGGCAAATATATCTTACAGTCGTGAAAGCACATATAGGACAAATCCGATTGCGTCAAAAAAACCTTTCCCGGCCGAACTAATGAAGGCGCGTCCATGCATATCTCCGGCCAGAAATTGGCAATCAGGTCGTATTGATCTTCAATGCCTTTGTGCTTTAAATAACCCTCCGCACAGAAAAGCTTCATTGCCAGCTTTTGACCGCACATACTCCTCAACGCACTTGGCAGTTTGTTAAAGGTCGATAAGATCCTAAGCGCAAACCCAGGAACATACTTCTTGATTGAGCGAATATTCACAAACCTCAGATAGCGTAAATATCCGGCGAACAGCTCATCTCCTCCATCGCCGGTAACTACGACGGTGACATGCTCGCGTGCCAGTTTAGAGACAAAATAGGTCGGAATTTGGGAGGCATCATTAAGCGGCTCATCACAAAACTCTGGGATATTCGGGATTATTGAAAGAGCCTCCTTGGGCGATAGGATTTGCTCTATATGGTCTGTTTGTAGATAGTTTGCAACAGAGCGCGCATAATCAGATTCGTCGTATCGCTTTTCTTTAAAGCCTATACTGAATGTTTTCAAGTCTGGTTTAAACGCTTTTGCAAAGCAAGAAACCAACGAGCTGTCAACCCCGCCCGACAAAAATGCTCCAACAGGGACGTCGGCGACAAGCTGTCGTTTAACGCTGTTCTTGATAAAGCTTTCGACTGATTCTGTCGCTTCAGCTTTACAAGTGAATACATCCTGAGCCCCGCGTTCTACACAGCAAGCCATAGACCAGTATTCATGTTCGGCCACGACTTTGCCTTGTTGAACCTCAACTATTGTGCCGGGCTTCACCTTATGGGTATTTTCGTACATGGCGTAAGGACTCGGTACGGTGTTGTATCTAAAAAACAACCCCATTGCCTCTTTAGAAATTTTTCGATCAAAGCCTGGAAATTTTGTAAAAACCCTAATCTGTGAGCTGAATATAAAGGCTTCTTTGGTCAGACCATAGTAAAGCGGCTTAACCCCTATGTGATCTCGTACCAGAAACAGCTTATGCTCTTTATTGTCCCAAACGGCAAACGCAAATATGCCAGAGAATTGTTTGGCTGCTTCAATAATTCCAAAGCGCTCAATACACTCAAGAATTACCTCTGTATCAGAAGAGCTTCTCCACTGAAAACCTGTCGGAAACAGGGATTTCAGTTCATTATAATTGTAAACCTCTCCGTTGTAGGCGATCACAAACCTGCCGCTGGCCGAGACCATTGGTTGCTTGCCAGAAGTTGATAGATCCAGGATAGACAGCCGATTGTGGCCTAAACAAACGGCGTCGTTGCTCCAAATTCCTCTGTCATCTGGTCCTCGCCACGATATCGAGTCAAGCATCTCATCTAAGACCCTGGCGCCGCCGTCAATTTTCGATATGAAACCAACCAGACCACACATTAATTTCGCCTATGAAAGTTCGCTTGACCTAGATATGTGAGCCGCTGCATTCAATAACCCATTTACAAACGACACTTCCGGCTTATCGAAAAACAGCTTAGTTACTTCAACATATTCATCCAGTGAAGTTTTTACCGGTATTTCTGTAAAATAACTTATCTCAGCTACTCCAGCAAACACTATGGCTTTAAGCACAGAATCCAGTCGCTCCATACTCCATCGTTTGCTCAGCAAATCAGCGATTATATTACTGATTTCGGCCATCTTCCCCGATGCATCAAGGAACAAGGATGAAAAAAACTCCCAATCTATGGTTTTGGCGGGCAGATCATTAAAATCTTTCCTGTAACCTAAGAATTCTTGCAAAATATCCTCCGGGCTTCGATCTTCGGTCATATTAAGTTGGTAAAACGCTTGAACCGCTAGAACCCTAGCCGCTCTACGTGCACTCAGTAGCTTGGGATCCATCAGTTGAGGTTTTATTCTTAACAGCTTAGTTCCGGATAAAGAGGAAAGGCTTCGCAAAGCTTGCTGACCCTTGACCTAACTTCGGCATAAACACTATCGGCATTACCTGCGGCCAAGGCTTTTAATACCTTAGATATTATTTGCGCAATCTCATCAAATTCCTTCACTCGGAACCCTCTGGTTGTTCCGGCGGCTGTTCCCAAGCGCAGCCCCGAAGTAACGGATGGCGGTAGAGGGTCAAAAGGCACGCCGTTTTTATTGCAAGCAATTCCGCACTGCTCTAATGCAATCTCGGCTTGCTTGCCGGTTACGCCGAGCTCGCGCAAATCCACCACCGCCATATGACTGTCTGTACCCCCTGAAACTATACCAATGCCATTGTCCATCAGCCGTTTTGCCATAAGTTTCGAATTTTCCAAAACATTGGTCATATACTGCTTAAATTCGCCAGAAAGCGCTTCGCCAAACGCAACCGCTTTTGCCAGAATGATATGCATAAACGGCCCACCTTGTATCCCGGGAAACACTGCGCTGTTGATCTTGCCGATCAGATCTTCGCTGTCTGTAAGTATGACTGCCCCCCTCGGACCGCGCAAGGTTTTGTGCGTTGTAGTTGTAACTACATGAGCGTGTGGAAACGGATTTGGGTAAAGCCCAGTAACAACCAGCCCGGCATAATGAGCCACATCCGCCAGCAAATAAGCCCCTACCTCGTCGGAGATTTCGCGAAAACGCTTAAAATCAATCGTGCGCGGATATGAGGACGCCCCTGCGACGATAAGTTTTGGTTTATGCTGCTGCGCAAGGCTTCGAACTTGATCATAGTCAATAAGACCTGTTTTCTCACTAACACCGTATCCAATTGCCTTCAGCCATCTTCCGGAAAAGGTAGGGCTGGCGCCGTGGGTCAAATGTCCGCCGGCCGCTAAACTCATTCCCAAAATCGTATCCCCCGGCTTAAGCAGCGAAAAGTAAACCGCCATGTTGGCTTGAGCGCCGGAATGCGGCTGAACATTGGCATATTTACAGCCAAACATTTTGGTAACCCGGGCAATAGCTAAATTTTCCGCTTTGTCGACGACTTCACATCCACCGTAGTATCGTTTGGCCGGATATCCTTCGGCATATTTATTGGTAAGAACCGACCCCGCAGCTTCCATAACGGCTAACGAGGTAAAATTTTCAGAAGCAATCAACTCAATTTGCCCGCGTTGCCTAAGTAACTCTTGCTTGAATATATCGAAGGCGTCTCGATCTCGTTTTGAAAGGTGCGTCATGTGCGAACTCTCTGCGGGATGAAGGTCCAATTCTAACCCGATTGCGGCGGCAGAACCAGTGTTTTTTTACACAGTTGCCTCCCTAGTACGTTCAAAGCACGTTTGGAGAACCCGCCAGCCTCAAATAGAGGATAACATTGAAGGATAATTTGTGTAGCGAAAAACATACAAGCGTCAATTATAATACTGACTCTTTTTAAACTATCTGTGTATTAGTTTTTGCATATTACACTATTGATTTAATTCTTAAACATGCGACAAGCATATCGTCTGAACTTAAAAAAATCTAAAAACTAATTATATCGAACATTTAAAGCAATTTTGAATGTTTTTAGTGATAATGGAAGAAAAAATTAGTATTGTCACAAGTGGTTTGTGTCAAATTTCAGCGACCATTTAATTATTTATAAAAAATACTTGATAAGCAGTGTTGATTTTTTCTAACCTAAGAGTTCTTATGAAGAACACTTTTTATACTTTTTGTGTAGTTTTGTCTATGATTGGGTGGGGTGTTACAAATGCAACTGTGGCGCGTTCTACTATCCGCGAACGAAGCACACTTTTACCTCCTCGTGAACTTTTGACCTTAAATGGTAAAAATTTCCAAGATGTGCATGCGTATTTTAGATATGTCAAATAAGAGAAACTTCGGCATGCTAGCGAACAACCGGCCTTAATGCCTGCGACGTTGATAGTCGGAAGCGCTAGGGGCGCGGTCTACGATACTTGCCCTAGTGGATACGATCTTTACGTTTATGAAAGACCATATGATTTCTTCTTGATCGACGTTAGGGGAAATACACCAGATAAAGTTCTCGATGTTATGGCTTTGTCGCCTGAAAATTTAGGGCTTGGTCAGGATAAGCGGTTCGATATCGTAATGTTTGAGTACGTTCCAAGGACCTATTCTTTTATGTCTAAAGCAATCGCCGGTGGATTGAGTGTACTAAAACCCGGAGGCTTTCTTGTTAGCACAGTATTTCCTACGCCCTTTACTGGGAAGAATCCGAAAAGATTTATCGAAGGTCAGTCGTTTAGGCGTTTGAATCTTGGAAGTAAATATGCCTTCTTCTATATGCTAAAAGGCGATGGATCTTTGCAATGCTCTAGCAATTATGCTGTGTTAATCGATGGTACATAGCGTCCTGAAATGGAAAGAGAACAAGCCATAAAAGAAAAGTTCACTGAATTCCCCAGCCTTTTTAACGCAAATAAAAGGGCGTTCTTGGAATATTTTGGTGACGATGCGTGCACGCAAATAACGATATGAACTTTGCATATGCCAGAAGCGAATCTGCTCTACATCCGAGACGTAGTCAATTCGACTCAGAAGAAATTATGGTAACAGCAAGAAGTGACCGTAGTTTAAGTTGTTTACAAGTTCGACGTGGGTCTGAGCGCTTTGTTGGAGGTTTTTCCTCCGGCGGAGCCGTTTGTATTTAAATGTTTTGGCAAGGTTAATTCTACGCTCTGCTCCGTTATTTCTGTGAGGTAAACTGGCAGTTCGGTTGTGCCAACCTCCAGCTATAATGCCCTTACAGATGGCCTCCATCTGTGATTTCAGGGGAATAATGGCGCTAATGTCCACCACCAAATATGCGGGCACAATTTATGCGACTACCAATTAAACTATGAAATAATAATTTGATAGAGTATAAGGTCAGATGCTTAAAAGCTTTGGGGGCCGTAGCTCAGTTGGGAGAGCGCGACATTCGCATTGTCGAGGTCAGGGGTTCGACTCCCCTCGGCTCCACCACCATGGATGATTTTTGAACTTGATTATTTTTTGCTAAGGCTCAAGACGTGCTGGAAGTCCTTTGCGACGGGGGCTTTAGCCGGCGCAAATGTATTTCGAATTAATGCAAAATTACTCCTGAGATTTATGAAATTGTTGGAAATATCACACCATCAATTTTATTCTTAGGTTCTTTGCCTTGTATTGCTTCAATCGTTCTTTTTTCTCTAAAACCTTCACTTGTTTCATTACTTTTTTCTCGAATTTCTCTCTTTTGGCTCCTCTGGTAATTATGGCAAGCTCCTTCAGAATAAGCGTGGTTAAAGCGTCGATTTTACAGGAGGTGTTTGGACATTTTTTGCAGAACTTTTATTATATTCTCTGAAATCTCGGTTGAGTTCATGCCTTGCAATGAAAGACGAAAAAGCAAGCTGACGTTAGTGCCTGCTTCGCTAAAATTGTGACCATCTTGTCCGAGAGCAACGCCGCTAATTAGGAGATAACGGCATTTTCCCATTGTCTTCCACCATAGAAAAAGTCGATATATACGGCAAAATATACCTTTCATTCAACAGCTTCCATAATTTATCCAAGGCATTTTCTTTATCAAAATAAAAAGAGGATGATCTTACCCTGAAAAATTCCCAACCGCATCGCTCCAACTGATGCTGTCTTTGCATATCTTCTTCATATCTATCGACTCCATGCCAATAGTCTCCGTCGCACTCAACCGCTAATTTGGATTGACCTCCTTCTACAACCAAATCTATTCGTCGGCCAACGATTTCGTACTGAGGCGTGATTCGATAGCCCCTTTGCATGATTTCAAGGGCAACGTCTACTTCAAACCAACTTTCGAATGGATTGGGGGCTTTCACATAACTACGATCGGCTTTATATGCAGCTTTTGCCAATTCTTCTGCCATTATTCCGGCAACTGAATTAGCATTTTTTCTTTGAAAAAAATCGATCAACTTCCTTCTTAAACAGCTTGGACTGAGATCGCTTATTTTCACTGAATGGAAAAGAATTATCTGTTCCTTTGCCCGGCTCATTGCGACGTTGAAACGCTGCTCAGCTTTAATATCGGCCAACGTCCCAAATTTATCGTTGTTGGCTACAACCATAGAAAGTAATATAATATCTCTCTCATCTCCTTGAAATTGAGACGGCTCTCCGCAAACAATTCTACGTTCGACTGTTTCATTTTGATTTAATTTTTTAAGCAACAACTCCTCTATCTGACTTGCTTGATTTTTTCCTTGAAGAACAACGACTCCGATGCTTTTCCCATCATATTTTTCGTCTCCGCATATTTTAACGATTCTATCGGCAATAGCTTCAGCTTCCACTTTATTATGCGCAGCTTGACCATCCCCTTCCTTATAGCCGTTATTCAAAAAAACATGTTCAAGCGGAGGCAATCTATCCGCGCCATATTGTTTCATGGGAATCAGCGGAGTACTGGAATAACATAGCTCGTTGCTGAACTTGATTATTTCCGGCATACACCTGAAGTGCTCTCGTAGAACCACTTTGTTTTCACTAAACATGATTTTACCAATATCAAATAAGCTGCTGTCGATATCGAATTGGCCGAAATCAGTAACATCTTGCAAGTATTCATTTTTCCACTGATTTACCTCATCCCGCTTAACCCCCACATTATCAGGGGTAATTTGCTTATCATCTCCAACAATCAATATTTTTTTAGTTAAATAAAACAGCGGAAGAGCTTCCAATCCACATTGCGAAGCTTCATCAACAATGACTACGTCAAAAATTTCCGGTTCAGTCTTTACGTTATTCCAAACACTGTGAAGAGGCATAATCCATGCCGGAACGGCTTCTCTACATTCAGCCAGATGTATTTGCGCTTCCCTTCTATGGCGGTTGGCATGTTTGCCTGTGCCTTTTCCCAATTTCCGAACCGATAATTGCCAAGCTTCTATGTGTCGTCTGTGATCGACGGTTAAACGATTAACACAAAAACCCCAGGAATTCAGCGAGGCCAATTCCGCAATGACGTTGCCGATGTCGTCATCTGTTTGTTTTAAAGACGCTTTTATTTGCGGCGCATCGTCTTTATTGATGTAATTTGTAATCCAATCGTTAGCCTGAGCCCAATACCAAGCGTTTTCTATTTGCTTTATTCTTTCAACCCATTGCAAATCATCGCAGCTTTCCATCATATCATTCATAGTTTTTGGAATATAGCTTTGTATTTTCTTGATATTTTTTTTAAAATTTTCGTATTCGTATGATTCATTAATGAGGTCGTCCAATTTTTGTTTTTCGTTCCTATATACGTCCACATTCTTGTCGCGGACTGCTTTTAAAAGCGTATGCATTATAATATGAGCATTGATATTTTGAGTGACTCTTATTAGCTGCTTCTCCACCAAAGAAAGTTGGTGAAGAATCTCTTCATTTCTGTTTTTTTCTAATGCAGCTAAACAGGCCGTTATGATGTAATTTAAATTTTCCTCAGAAGGGGAATCCGTAGAAACAGTTAGCAATTTCATATTATGATCTAAATTTCAGTTAGGGGTAGAAGCCAGCGAAGTAGTGAGAAGTTCCATATAACTGCGGTATTTGCATAAAAGTTTATGAAGTTCCAAAAGTTTTTCTGCCGTTTCATTAATTCTGGTTATCTCAATAAACTGCTTATATGGAGTCGCTCCGATTGGCGGTTGAACAAAATCACCCAGCAGATTCCAAATTTTTTTCATACTTATATGGAAATTAAGAGCATCAATTAATATACTGAGACTTTCAACGTTTTTGGTGCATATTTTTTGATTTATACGCACTTTCTCAAAGAGATAAAAGCAGTTTCTCACAAGTTTCGGTATAAACAAGTTCCACTTACTTGCATTTTTTCCTTCAGACATGAATTTTTTGAAGATTTTTGCATCGTTATAAATCTGTTCAATCGTTAAGGTCTCAGGGAAACTGATTTCATAATCTTCTGCCGCATCAATTTTATCTTCTATATTCGCTAACAAAGAACTCGTTCTTTTAAAAATAGCTTTTACATCAGATTTTCCTTGTTCTATTTTGTTAAATTCCTCAATTGTCCATTTTCCGGACGAAAAAAGAAAGCATTTTTCGGTTTCACAAAATTGTTCTATCTTATAGAGAAGCATCTTTGATGCAGAGAAAAAACGTTTTTCAGCCACATAAAATTCCTTCATTTTTTGGGGAAGTATCTTGGATGCAGAAGATAAAGTGCCTTTCAGTTTTATGAAACCGCCGTGTTTTGTCTAGAAGTTTTTTTGTTTCATCGCAAAGTTTTTTTATGGCGTCAGAGGGTATTTTTTTTAATTGAACGATAAAATCATCAACGGGCTCATTGTAGTGCAAAGTCGCTGTCAACGAAGTTACCAATTGTTCAAATTCATTTGATGGCATCACATTTTCAACATAGAGAGCAGATTCTTCTTTTTTGCCCTTAAATCTTCGAATACCCGCTAATACGGCTTGCAATTCTTCAAAAGAAACCTGGAATTCAAGGTCCGTTTGAGGCACATCTTCAAACCAAGAATAACTATTTCGTTCTAGATTTACTTTTTCCGCGATTTCTCTTGCTTTTCCGGAATATCTACCGCAGGCGACTGATTGATCAATCGTTTCCGACTCTGTTATGTCTCTCAGTCTTCGTCTGTCTCTTTCTCGTTTTTGTTCTAAAGTATTGAGCTTTTGTTGTAATTGCTGTGATCTAAGCGTTTTTTTATCTTCACTCCAGAAATTGCTTTCGCTTAAAATGCTGTTTACGCTTTGTTCCAAAAGTTGTTTTTCTTCTGATCCGATCCCCAAAAGACTAATGGCCAATGATCTTGTGTTTTCCGGCAGTTGCTTTCTAAGAACCGACAAAGCTCTTGAAGTTTTTGCCGTAACAAGTATTCTTTGCCCTTTTGCCAAAAGATGGCATATCAAATTAGCTATGGTATGAGATTTTCCAGTGCAGTGCCGGGAGGTCCTTGAACCAATACGCCGTTTGCCCTGTTTATTTTCTGAATTATAGCTTTTTGTTCTTCATTGCATGGTTTGGGGAAAAATATCATTTCGTCTGAAGGTACGACAAAGCTGTCTTCATTGTTTTCGCCGCAATTATGCGATCTTATATCCACAAGATTCGCAAAAATACCAGGAACTTCCGTGTTATCGTCTATTTGACGTTCCATGTTTTTTAATGTATCCGTCAACCCCCTAATGGAGCGTTTTCGTAGAATAACGGCTGGAGCGAACGTAATAATCGGTTTTTCAGATTTTTTTATCGGCTCAAATTGTCTTTTGTACTCGCCGTCCGAAAATGTTGAATTGAGGATGATTTTTAGACATTTCTCAACGTTGTCCAAGTCAAACGGATTATCTCCGATTTCCTCCAATATGCCATTTACGTCTTCTTCAACCTTTCGTGACAACCCACTCTCGAACATATTGGAGTCGATTCTTATATGACATCCCTCCGAACTTGCCGTCAACGTAAGTCGACTGTTTTCTGGATTCAATTTGAGCTCTACATCTGCAACAATCAAATGACGTTTGAATATTTTTCCTTCTTTGTCCTTGAACGCTAACAACCCAACTCCAAGGACAAGTTCGTATTCTTCTTCAGACTTGAGCAACGATTGATGGATCGAATACAGCTCGCCATAAAGTTTTTGCAATTTTTCCCATTCGTTATGGCGCTGCGTCCAATTGTTCCAATGATTTTTAAGATAATTATTCCATTCTTTTTGAACGTCTGGACGATCTTCAAGTTTTTCTTCCGCTTCTTTACATGATTTTATTCCAGTTTCTTCGTCCTTAACTTCAATTCTAATTATAGCTTTATTGAGTAACTTTGGGCCATTCAATTTATCTTTTAGTAAATCTAGTTCAACCCAGTTTTGGCATATCGACGGAATTTCAGGAGTCGCAGGTTCACTTTGACTCTGCATTTCCATCCATTCATCTTTGTCTTTTCCACTCTCATCGACCCAAGTTTTGGAAAAGCAGTCTCGCTCGCGAGGAACATCATAGAGCCAAAAAACCCTTTCATATTCGTCGAGGTTTTTTACGGTCTTGCCGTTTATATTTGCGATTTTTAGCAAATATTTGATCAGTTGCTTTTGTTTTTCAGAACCATTCATGTTTCTTGAGTCATTGTATGCTATTCATAAGTATAGCAATAATAAATTATGTGTAAAATGGCATCATAGTCACGCACCGTGAAACGGTATGATAAAAACGCACCTGAGAAATCAGCTGTTAATTCGCTCTTTTTCGTATTTTATGATGAATTAGGATTGCCCCCCCCCCCATAAAGATAGGTCGTTTCAGCAAAATATGTTAGTTTCTCAAATTTTTACAAAATCTCATATTAAGGTAACTTTGTGGGACATAACCTCCACCAGATGTGTCCATGTAGGCTCGTCATTTCAATCACTAGGTTGCCGCAAGGCTAATTCTTCTGGACACTTATCGGAATAGGCGGCTATGCTGATCTTGAGTATGGGATTAGGATACGATGGTATACTCGGTTTATTGGATAATTCCGTTTGTTGGGACATTGTTATCAGTTGCGGTATTTCCTGTCTTGGCGCCAAAATTTTGGCATAAAAATTCCGGGAAAGCGTTCCTGTTTTGGAGTTTGCTTATTTGCGCCGCATTGGGCATGAGTCGCAGCTTGCCTGAGTTTATGACAATCGTAAGCGATACCATGCTATCCAAGTTTCTGCCGTTCATCATACTTATCGCCGCGCTTTATGTAATCACAGGCGGAATATATTTCACGATATCCGGAAAAGTCACCGCAACAGCCAATGTTGTGATAATAGGCATTGGAGCCTTAATCGCAAGCTGGATAGGCACAACCGGCGCCGCAATGATTATGATTCGCCCGCTTCTTAGGCTGAACTCAGAAAGGAAGCATAAGGCCCATTTAGTTATGTTTTTCATATTTTTGGTTGCCAATATCGGCGGCGGAATTACTCCAATTGGCGATCCGCCTTTGTTTGTCGGATTTTTAAGCGGAATAGACTTTTTTTGGTCGCTAAAGCATCTGTCTGGCGTTGTATATCCGGTGATATTCGGAATGCTGGTTGTGCTGTATTTAGCGGACTCACATCTGTTGAAAAAGGAAGACTTGAGGTTTGAGCACGTTGGAAAAACTCAAATCGCGATTAAAGGTAGGCGCAATATATTGCTGCTGGCGGTTGCAGTTTCATCCGTTATGCTTAGCGGCGTAGTATGCATAGGCTCAATAGAGGTATTTGGCGTCACGTTATCAACCGCCTCTCTGGTTAGAGACGCAATCCTGTTGATATTGGCGACGGTCTCGCTTGCAACTACCCCAAAGCATATCCGTCATCACAACAATTTTTCGTTTGAGCCGCTAAAGGAAGTAGCGGAACTGTTTGTCGCAATATTTCTAACTCTGATTCCGGTCGAGCATATTCTTCATATGGGGGCAGACGGGTCGTTCGGGCCATTGTTCGCATGGCTGTCTCAAAATGGCGAGATTTCAGCTTCAAAATGCTTTTGGTTAACCGGCGCTTTGTCGTCTGTACTTGATAATGCGCCGACCTATTTAACATTTTTTCATCTGGCGGGCGGCGACCCAAATTATTTTATGAATAATGGAATGCACGTACTAAAGGCCATTTCTTTAGGGTCGGTGTTTTTCGGGGCTTTAACTTACATAGGCAACGCCCCTAACTTCATGATTAAATCTATCGCACAGAACTATGGGTATAAGACGCCATCGTTTTTCGGCTATATGAAATGGTCGTGCGCAATACTTCTGCCAACATTTGCCTTAATAGCAGCTATTCTTTTCCCATAAAATCAATCTGTCATATTCTGATTAAATAAATTATTGTAAAAAAAGTATTGACTTTTAGTCGGATAAAATGATACCTTTACGCAATTTTAATGAATGAGAGTGAGTCAAATGATAATTAGAATAAAAAATATTAGCCTTGTCTGCTTAGTCGCGTCTAGTTTTATGAGCCATGCTGCATTACGGATGCAAATTCGACCAACAGACGCTGCAACAGCGCTGGATGTGGTTCTTAAGCAGTATGAACATACTACTATAGTACGGGGAGTGGTTGTTGGGCAGCATAATGATGTTGTAACACGGCAGGATGTGGTTTTGGTACGACATAATGAAGCGAGTCCCTCCGACTTCACCTTTCCGTTGCCAAATCATCATGAGGCGAAACTCGCCAGACTCGCCGAAGAAGTAGAAGACAAAACGCAAGTGTTTTTCGCGTATCTAGAAGATGGCAGCTTGGCTAAAAAGGCTTTATCTGTCTGTCTACGTCACTTGACTTCTGGCCCTTATAGCGTACTCATTTCCAGCTCTGGTGTTCATGTTGCCATAGGTGATATATTTTCTGCAGTTCCTGATCTACGTTGCTTGGAGGATCCAACTAATGAGGTTAGGCAAGCGCTGCTGCTTAAATCCCAAATGAGCGCAGTACAAGCCGTCGTATCAACAATCCTTAGAAAAGTTGATCCAGAGGGCGCCTTTATAGAAGCTAATCCAGAGACCGTGAATAAAATTCAAAGCTCGTGTATGATCCTTTTAGCTAGAGTTGCCTCAGCATCTATACAAGATAATCGTGCCGCATCAAATTGGTTGGATTATCTTCGAGGTTTTAGAAATGAGGTACCTTCTTTACCAACATCACCAGGGATTTTAGGTGATTTAGTAGGAGGATTCGGGTTTTTTTAACCTACAGTGACGTCTCTCAGGATCAATCTTGGAATTTAATAAATGCCATCTTATTTCTCACGCGCTCCGAGGAAATCGATCGTTATTGGAAACTGAATCCTGACATTGTTGCTCCTGCTCCCTTAGAACAAAGGCGCAGGCGCCGGCCGCGCCTCTTTTCTTTAGAAGAAATAAAGGCGTTTCTATAAGGTATTGCAATAAAGCTAAATTCAGCGATATTGTACCGGCAAATGCCGGGTCATGTTCCAGTTTTATTGAACGAAGCCATGGCCATGCTTCTGCGTAAAGAAGATGGCTTTTACATAGACGCAACCTTCGGCGCTGGCGGATATACCAAAAAAATACTGCAAAGTATTCCAAACAGCTTTGTTCTCGGCATTGACCAAGACCAAAACCTGGTAAGCTTTGTTCGCGAAATACAGCAGCTGGCCCCAGCGCGCTTTAAGTTTGTAAACGAAAACAATGCCAATTTAAAAAATATCGTCGCCTCATACGAAATAAAGCAAATAGACGGTATAATTTTTGATCTTGGTGTGTCTTCTATGCAACTTGAGGCCTCAGACAGAGGGTTTTCCTTCAATCTAGATGGGCCGCTTGATATGCGCATGAGCGATCGTGGCATATCCGCTCTGGAGGTGGTCAATACCTATACCGAAGCGCAGCTGGCCGATATAATTTATCATTATGGAGAAGAGCGTAAGGCAAAAAAAATCGCAAAAGCCATTGTAAATGAGCGAATAAATCGACAAATAGCCTCCACAAAACAGTTTGCCGATATTGTAAAATCAGTTATTAATTCATATAAGGGAATAAATCCAGCGACAAAGACTTTTCAGGCTTTGAGGATTTTTGTCAATAATGAGCTGGAAAATTTAGAGGTTGCGCTGAGATCGGCCATTGAATTGTTGTCGGTGAAAGGAAGTTTAATTGTGGTGGCTTTTCATTCGCTTGAAGACAGAATTGTTAAACATCTTTTTAAGTATTTTGCGCTACAACGGTCGGGTGAAAAGCAATTTCGCCTGATAAATAAAAAGCCAATAACGCCCGAAGCTGAGGAATTGGCGTTCAACCACAGGGCGAGATCGGCTAAACTAAGAGGCCTTGTGCGGGAGTTTTAAAAGTTGTTTGGAGTAAATAGGTTAGTACTGCTGATTGCCGTTGTATTTGCGGGATGTGGCCTGTTTAACTTTAAGTACAAGGTTGCCGATTTAAATTCTCAGGCTCAGGAACTTGAACGAGAAATCACTCGTATACAGTGTGACGTCAAGATTTTGTCAGCAGAACTGCGCTATTTAACTGCGCCAAAAAGGCTGCAAAGGCTGGCGAACCGTCATATGATTCTTGATAAAACCGAAGTTAACAGACTATTTTCCTTAAGCGAATTTAAAACTCGTTTGAACGGCAGGGCTCATACGGTAAGGGTCGATCCTCTGCAAAATCTGTTAGTAAAAGTGTCGGCCCCTAAGCCTAAGAAGCTGTCGGCAACAGATGCTCGTGGTCAATGAGGCAATTCACTAGGAAAACTGGAGGCTATTTTAGAGAAATTGTCGGCGGCAGGTACGATACGATATCTGTCGCTCTGGTAACATTACGCCAGCGCATATCGTTCGTACTGGTGTGTTTTTGTATTGTAAACTTGGCGATAGTTGCCAGGATTGTTTATCTTTCGCTTCAACCGCGACTCAGCGACCATGACAGAAACATAATACAGCAACAAAACGCTAATTTGGTTCGCGCCGATCTGTTTGATCGCAACGGCATGATTTTGGCGACGAGTCTGCCAACTGTTTCGGTATATGCAAATGCCAAAGACGTCATTGATATTGACGATGCAGTTGAGGGGCTCAGAAAGATTTTTAAAGATCTAAACTTTCGCAAAGTCAAACAAAACTTAGGTGGCGGCAAGAGGTTTGTCTGGATCAAAAGGCACATTACGCCGGCACAGCAAGAAGCGCTTTTGTCTTTAGGGATTCCGGGCATATATTTCATAAACACAGAGCGTCGTATATACCCTGACAGGAATCTGTTGTCCCATGTGCTGGGGTTTACTGATGTAGATAACATCGGCATCGCGGGCGTGGAATATTCAGAAAACAACAGGATTATACGGAATTCTGAGCCTGTTCAGCTTTCAGTCGATATAAGGCTTCAACATGCTTTACGCGACGAGCTGTCTGCCGGCGTGGTTGAGTTTAACGCTACGGGTGCGTCGGGGATAATTTACGAGATTGAAACTGGCGAAGTACTGGCTATGTGCTCGCTGCCCGATTTTGATCCTAATCAATACGCCAAGACTCCGCCGAAAAATAAATTTAATAAATGTACGTGCGCAGTTATGGAGCCCGGCTCTACCGCCAAAATATTCACAACCGCCATGGCGCTGGAAAACGGCAAAGTTCGACTTGACAGCATTTTTGACGTGACTGTTCCGCTTACCGTTGGTCGCCATCATATCAAGGACTTTCATCCTCAGAATCGCCCCCTAACAACGGAAGAAATATTCAAGTATTCATCCAATATTGGTGCGGCACGTATGGCTTTACAAGTTGGAGGACAAATACAAAAGCAATTCTATCAAGACCTTGGAATGTTTGTACCTGTGCGGCTTGAGCTGCCAGAGCTGCAGGCTCCGCTTTATTCAAAGACTTGGCGAGAACCGACAATTATCACCGTTGCTTACGGTTATGGTATTGCCGTAACCCCTATGCACATGGTCGTTGGGGTGGCAAGTATCCTGAACGGAGGACTGGTATTACCGCCAACCATTCTGAAGAACAAAAATGCCGATCATAAGGCAACGAAAAGAATAATCTCAGAGGCTACATCCAAAAAGATGGTTCGCTTGCTACGCTTAGTGGTAGAGGAAGGCACAAGTCGGAAAGCTGAAGTCTCCGGCTATCATGTGATTGGCAAAACTGGCACTGCAGAGAAACTGCATGGTAAGACTTACAACAAAAACTCTAATATGTGTTTTTTCATCGGCGCGTTTCCAACAGATCAGCCCAAATACCTTATTTTCATAATGTTGGACGAGCCTAAAGCCAACAAAAACACCTTTGGATTTGCTGCCGCTGGCTGGAATGCCGCGCCAGTTGCCTCACGCGTAATAAGAAGAATCGGCGCAATACTCGGAGTCGTGCCCGATAAGGACGAGTGACATAAAGCAGCGTTGAGTCAATACAACGTGAAATCCGTGTTGGAACTCGTACAACAACAATGTTATACAGGTTCTTTAGGAGATGGTAATTGGCCTCTAAGGAACTACAGACGTCAAGTAAGTTTGGTCGTGCGGGACTTTTGGCGTCCGCTTTCTGTGTACTGGTCGTAATTGGCTTTTTAAGCGGCATATTTGTCGTTCGGCAGACCGAGCAGGCGCTTATCGTACGGTTCGGCAATCCAATTCGGGTAATCAGCACAGCTGGATTACATTTTAAATGCCCCTTCTTGATCGACGAGGCCATTTTTTTTGAAAAAAGGTTATTAGCGATTGATTTGGCTGAGCTCGAGGTAACGCTTGGCGACAGGCGACGCCTTGTTGTTGACGCTTTTGGGCGTTACAGGATTACTGACCCCTTAAAGTTTTATCAAACAGTGCGTGATGAGTTAGGGCTTCAAAGACGTTTGACGGCGATGGTTTTAGGAAGCTTGCGCAGCGTGCTTGGCAGCGCGCATTTGTCGACAATCCTGTCCGATTCCAGATCAAAGGTCATGGATGATCTTTGCCGCGAGGTTAACAAATCTGCCAGGGATTTTGGGGTTGACGTTCTGGACATGCGCATAAAGCGAATGGATTTACCACGCGAAAACACTGAAGCTATATGCAAGCGCATGATTAGCGAGCGTGAGCGCGAAGCCAGGCAACTCCGTGCGGGAGGCGAGGAAAAAGCGCAGATAATTCGAGCCGAGGCCGACAGATCTAAGGCCGAAAAGATCGCCGAAGTCAACAAGAAAGCGGATATTTTGATTGGAGAAGGCGAAGCTGAAGCAGGCAAGATTTACGCAGATGCATACAGTAAAAGCCCGGATTTCTTCGAATTTTATCGGTCTATGCAAGCGTATAGAAAGTCTTGCACGTCAGAAAATACTAAAATTGTAATGTCGCCGGACGATGGTTTTTTTAAGTTTTTTAATAGATTCGCAACTAAAAACTAATACTATGCCCCGAATCAATTTCGATTGAGACTCGAAAGCTTAAAGGGTGTAGAATCTGTCCAAATGTTAAAGCCTGTAACAGCGAAAGTTATTGCTTCTGTGCTTGTGGTAAGCTGGTTCGCCGTGTCCGAAGCGCAAGCGGCCGATTTTGTGAATGTAATTCCTAAGCTGCTTATAAGCGTTGTTAACATCTCTGCAAAAGGTAAACTGGATCATCAATCAAACGAACTGTCAGACGTAGATTATCGCTCTGACGGAATTAAAGAGCTGTTCGAATTTGTTGACAGCAAACGCAATACTCCTTTGGGATCGGGATTTATAGTGGACTCAACCGGCTATATAGTTACCAATTATCACGTTGTAGAAGGCGTCAAGGAAGTTATCATCACTCTTCATGACGACAAAGAATTTAAGGCAAAAATCGTTGGTTATGATGAAAAGATGGACATAGCCTTGCTTAAAATTGAGGTTGATGTTCCCTTAACCCCAGTGGAATTTGGCGACTCCAACAATGTACGAGTGGGCGAGTGGGTACTGTCGGTGGGGAATCCTTATGGCTTTCCGTTTACAGTCACTAAAGGCATAGTTTCTTTTCTGGCCAGAAATATATCGGCAAGATGCAGAGGTATAATTGGCGATGATATAATCGACTATATCCAGACGGACGCGCCTATCAACCGAGGCAACTCCGGATCGCCCTTGTTTACTGCCGATGGCAAAGCTATAGGAATGGTTATTGCCATATTCTCGGATACTGGAGTTAACAGCGGTCTAAATTTTGCGATTCCATCTAATTTTCTGCAAAAGGCGATAAAGCAACTTAAGGCTTTCGGGAAAATGCGTCGTGGCTGGATCGGGGTTTCTGTTGAGTTGTTAGAAGCAGATGTGGCGGAAAGCCTGGGTTTGGCGAAACTGCGCGGCGTAACGGTAACTAAGGTAACTTCCGGATCGCCAGGCGCCAAAGCCGGATTACAGCAGGGCGATATTATAGTTACAATCGGCGATACGCCAATAAATGACGAATCTCAGTTATCCAAAATTGTTGCCAACTCCACTATCGGTAAAGTGCTGCCGATTAAGGTGAGAAGAGATAGTCAAGAAATCACCCTCAGCATCATGGTTGGATACCGTGATGACAGCGCTGAGGTTGGTGACAACGCGCTGGAGCCATCTGCTGACGTTACAAAAGGTAAAGATATTTACAGCGCCGGTCTGTCCTTAACAGACGTGTCAGTCGAGCTTAGAAAGGCGTTCGATTTGCCAAACACCCTTAACGGAGCCGTTATTATCAACACTATGCGAAATTCTAACGCTGCCGAAAAGGATATCCGCCAGGGTGATGTTATCGTAAAAATAGATCAGACCTCTGTTAATGACGTTGCTGATTTTCTGACGAAACTTATGAACATCAGCCATAAGAAAGATAAAGTAGCGCTGTTGATTTACAGGGATGGGGTTTATCTGTACAGGGCGATCTTACTTAGGAAAATTTTGAATAACTCGACCAATAACGAACCGGTTAAAACCGAAGAACCAAAACAGTCGGGCAAGGCTGCCAACGATAACAAACCTACCGCCCCAAAAGCATTTGATCAAACTCGAGGCCAAGTCAAATAGCGCATATCACCTACGCTTAAACTTGCAAAAGCCGCCTTGTTTTCGGTAAAGCGGCCTATGAATAAGCGCCTATTGATCAGCGGATCCTGATTCTGTGTGACTAGCTGGCCGCTCTGGGTCTATATGTCCGGGAAACAACCATTTGTGATATTCTTGTGGTGCGATTTTCTGCATTTCCCTGAAACCTATAATATCCTCTGCAGGTAAATCATAGAATGCTATCCCGACGAACCTCAATTCATCACAGAGAAAACTTGAAGCAAATGGGTCGAGGGACTTCGGTCTTTCAAGAAAAGGTATCTCGTGGATAGTTTTGCATAGTGATTCGTACACCTCTGGTATGGTAAGAAGAAAGTCAGATCCAGCGGGATAATTTTCATATTGACTTGCAATATCAATTATCCATCCACGCACTGTTTTGAAAGATAATTCTACAACGGCACATCCTTCGTTGTAGCCTTCAAGAGTGTGTCTAATTGCACCTATCATGCATGGCGCATGTTCTTTAAAAATGCATAAAAACAAATACTGAAATAACAAGCTATCAACTTCGCAATTCAATCTGTCTTCTGGCGTTAAACTTTCTTGTAATTCTACTGACTCCCAATCTATGAATGCAAACACTTCACTTGGTGAGGCGCGTGCTAAATAAGCTGGATCTGAAGCCGACTTGCTTACGAATACGTTGTTGTGATGCAAATCTTTATGGGTGATACCAATTTCGTTAAGACTCCTTACAGCTCGACCAAATTCTTTCATTATCGGAAAAGCGCTTGGCCATCCCATTTTCGGTGGACTCATGCGTTCTACACGCGGATCCACAATAATGCCCAAAAAATCACCTAACGAAACGCCAGGAGCTCTTTCCATAAACTGAAGGTCCCACTCGGCTTCGATATCGCAAGAGCGATCTGGGCCTTCTGTATAGACTGTTGAAAGCGCGTCAATCCTAGCGTGCATAACTTCATCGCTCTCACAGTCGCCAAACCGACTAATGTGCCAAACGCATATGTCCTCGTCGGCGGCATCTGGCAAGATTGAAATTATCGAGAAATATATGACATTAACGATCCTGGGCAAATCAGCCGGAGCAGGCCCATCGCCAAATCGTGACTTTAAGTGCCTATCCAGAAGGAAGGCGCTTTTAAGTTCTCCAGATCCTCTTTGCCTACTTACCTTGACGACAAATGGTCCAAAACCAAATACCTGAGGATCAACATAACCAGGCGTGTTGGTATCAGATTGGGCAGAGGTAGGAAGAACTTCAGCGTCAAAGCGTTCATCTGATCCCATCTGTCTAAGGCATTGATTGCCAAACATTTCGACTCGCTCAAGACTCACCGGTTGCTTTAGCTCCGGTTGTGGCGCTGCTGGCCAAGCGCTTTGCAACACCAAAAGTGATAATAAAAACGCTTTTACTCTCATTTATGACTCCGAAAACATCTGTGCATTAGTATAGTTTTGTTTTTTTGTTTTAGTCAATAGTTTTTTTATATTTTGCCGACTAATTTATTTTAACCACCTCTAAAATCATAGTCATTAGACTAAGAAATGACGTTTGGATCATGCGACCATATTTACTTGCATATTTAAATAATCGGAAGCAGTTCCATAAGCTGATATCCATAGCTATTACATCACAAGGGTTGGTTCCCATCGGGTCTAATAAGGTACTTCAACCACCTAACAAGCGTACGACACCTCTCATCTAATGAGGTGAATTTCAGTATGTCTTTGCAAAATCTAATTTAAACGCTAACATAAGGAATCCATCTCTCAGGCTCGTTTTGGCCTGCGGGCCGCAGCCTTGGTTGCGCACTATCTGAGCTGCAATCTAGATTATCTTTACTTTTGGAATACTATGACAATGCGGATCAACATCTATCGAGAGAGGTATATGGTTTCTCGAGCCGTCGCATTAGCGATGTGTTGCTGACTTTCCAGTCCACTTTTACCTTTAGGCTGAAGTAACGCACCGCTATACTTTGCTACATTTATCATAAAAGCAGAGTTCAGCGTATTCCCTAAAGATCTAGTATCACACCGAATCTGGTAGAGAATTTGTAGCGACGGAAGGTCATGTCTGCTTCGGCAGGGTTGATTACAATAAATGCGGCTTGTAGAGCATTATCCACCGTTTCTGTTCTAAATCTGCTGGAGAATTTTCTCCTCAAAGTCCATAGAACGTCAAATCTAAATTTGAAACGCTCAAAGAAGACAATCTCAAGCCCACAACCCAGCCGTGGACTTTGGATCATCCTGCCTTCTTCTAAACTGTAAAAAAGTCTGTCGCTGCTGCTATCGGCGCGTGCGACCCATTCGTTATTTGGATCAAAAACAGATTTTCCGCTTTCCCTAAAATGCGGGTTATCTTGTTTGCCCCTTAGTCTATTGAACTCCAATCCAGCCAGGAGATAAGGAGTAAGGTAATTTCCTAGTTTCAAGGCAACTCTGTACGACACACCAAAAGAAAAGTCCTGAAACGGGCTGTCTCTATCATTATTCTTTCCATAGTTAAGTGTAGAGCAATCTGCTTCCAATGCCAGACGTAGCTTGCAAATTTTCATTTCTAATCCAATGATTGCTCCAGAACCAACGCCTGAAGTTCTAGCTTTAAGATCAGCGTTTATGTCTCCTAGAATATAATGATTTCGTGCCAAGTAAGGCTGACTTGGAACGCCTACGGTGGTAACCGCACCACGTCCCACCATCCAACCGGTTCCATCATTAGGCGCCGCAGCTATATCAGGCACGAAGTACTTTGGCTCCAGAGTAGCGTTTGAGTCTGAGTAATTGCTAGTCACGCCTAAGTACAGATGCGGCCGGAAAGAGTTCTTGTTTGGGCTGGAACAGCCGGATGAGATTATTGCCACCGCAGCCAAGAAAAACACTGATGTAGATTTAAGTTGAGATGATCTGCGCAATGGAATCCGCCGAACAGGTTTGCGTATACGGCTTGCGAG